>JAFDCA010000136.1 GCA_019313025.1 Deltaproteobacteria bacterium | reverse complement strand
GGGAGTGGCGTAATCAAATCTGTGCGTCTGGAGCTTGCTGGCCTGAGTCGACATGTTGCCTCCTGTTTGGATGGGTGGATTTGGTTGTTGTAACGGTCAAGAAAAACTGCGTCTAAGCTCCTCCTGGATTATAGTCGCTATATGTAAATCCCTCGATACAAATTGAACCGGTGACAGGCAAACTGTCGCATGCACACAACCTGTTTGCTGCAAGCAGCCTGCACTTCCAGCACAAATCCTGTCACGCAGAAAATCGCACTTTACCCGGGAAATCATTACCTGTCACCGATAACATACAATCTGAAACGTTATCCACCATATTACAAGAATCCGTATCGAAATACAGACTTATACTGTTTATCAACTGCAAATCAATGCTTTTTGCAGACGATGATTTTCATGACTTCGATACGCTATATTGGTTCATCGGCAAAGCGTGCGACAACCCCGGCGTCAAAGGCGTTGACCTTTATGGCGGGACAAAACATTCAACCGCAACAGCATGGGTGAGTTCTTGACCCCTGAACAAATCAAACGCGATGGGGCAGGTTCGGCAACAAATAAGGTGTTCGAAAGATATTTTCAACCACGCAGAACCGAATCTGCAAGGTGGAGTCCACAATTAAAAAGATGCAGAAAATGAAGGCGGGAAAAGTTTTCACAATGTGCCATAAGGAAGATGTTGTCAGACTGATCGACACTTTAAACAAGGTAAATGTTATAAAACATATTGAAATTATAGAAAATATTTTGGTGGAGGCGGCGGGAGTCGAGTCGGCGTCTATCTCAAATATTTCAAATAATTTCAATATATTAAATCTTCGGCGAACAACCACTGAACAACATCTGAGCAACCAGTACTGCGCATAATCCCTTTTTTGTGGATTGGTTTATCACATTTAAATGCTCAAGGTAGTTCAGATAGAGGCACGCAGTCTAAAAAAAATAATAATTCAAAAAATTGTGTATTTGCCCTGGCTAATATACAAATTAGATAGCTAAGGATTCTGCAACATTTTCATTCTTTGACACGGTTTAGAACCCTGTGATATCGAGTACGTATTTTAAGTCTTTTCCAAGTTTGAGGAATTCGATCATTACCAAAAGCCAAAAATTTTTTAAAGTGTATTCTATCCAAAAGGAATTTTGATGAAATATAGAAAATTTGGAAGCTTAGACTGGGAGGTGTCCGTTTTGGGTTTTGGTGCTATGAGGTTACCCATTATAGGAAACGATCCGGCCCATGTCGATGAACCAAAAGCTATTGAAATGATCCGTTATGCCATTGATCACGGCGTTAATTATCTTGATACGGCCTATACCTACCATGAAAAACATGGTGAACTTGTTGTGGGTCAAGCTCTCCAAAATGGCTATCGCGAAAAGGTAAAGTTGGCTACTAAACTTCCCTCCTGGCTTGTTGAAACTCCCGATGACTTTGACTGCTTTCTTAACGAACAGGTCGAAAAACTACAGACTGACCATATCGACTTTTATCTCTTACACTCCTTGAATACAACTTACTGGACAAAGCTTAGAGATTGGGAAGTTCTAAAATGGGCAGAGGGTGCCATCGCTGATGGAAGGATTCAACATCTCGGCTTTTCATTTCACGATGATTTTGAAGTATTCCAAGACATCGTGGATGCATACGAAAAATGGACTTTTTGCCAGATTCAATACAACTTTATGGACATCGAATATCAGGCGGGCACAAAAGGTCTTCAGTATGCTGCGAAAAAGGGGCTTGCCGTAGTGATCATGGAACCCTTACGCGGCGGTCAGTTAACGGCAAAAATACCGAAATCTGTCAGTGAGTTATGGAAAAGTGCTATTGCAAGCCGTACTCCTGCAGATCGGGCCCTGCAATGGATTTGGAATCATTCTGAAGTTTCTGTTTTACTAAGCGGTATGTCCACCGTGGAGCAAGTAATTGAGAATCTTGATAGTGCTGATCGCTCGGGAGCCAACACATTATCTAATGAAGAGCTTATGCTAATTGATAAGGTGCGGGAAGAATACCGCAACATAGCTCCGATAGCTTGCACAAACTGCAAATATTGTATGCCATGTCCCAATGGTGTAGAAATCGCGTCCATACTGGAATATTACAATGATGCGATTATATACGATAACCCAAGAGCCTCGCGATTCCTTTATCGTAACCTCTCTGATGACAAACGTGCTGACCAATGCATCGAGTGTTTTGAATGTGAAGAAATATGCCCTCAGGGAATTCCGATATCCGAACATCTCAAAGAGGCGCATGCTTGGCTGAATAAGTCAAAATAGACGGTTAAGACCAATAGTTTATCTTTCAGTTTACCATTAATAAGTTTAATGCTTTTATTTAATGGAAGTAGCTAGCGGAGGTGAAAAATGCAAAAGCACGCATACCGAAATCTGTTCAAGCCTCTGAATCTGAATGGTATGAGATTGAAAAACCGTATCACGATGGCACCTTTGTATCTGGGATACGCTGCTGAGGACGGCAGGATGTCCAGGCTGCTGCTTCACCATTATGGGGAGATGGCCAGAAGCGGGGTGGCAATGATTATGGTTGAAAATGCGAGCGTAACAGCCGGCGGAAGCGGTTCGCCTCGAACCATTCGATGCGACCACAATCGGTATTTAAAAGGCTTGGAAACACTTGCCGATACGATCCGCAGACAAAAAAGCCTCGCCGGTCTTCAGATCAACCATGCAGGCAGATTTGCACATGTTTCAGAACCGGTTGCGCCGTCAGCCGTTCCGGCCTTTGGCAAAACCCCGCGAGCAGTCACCAAAAGAGAGATAACCACCATCCAGAAGCAGTTTGCTAAGGCTGCCTTACGCGTGAAAAAAGCCGGATTTGATCTGGTGGAACTGCACGGGGGTACCGGATACCTGCTGGCTCAATTTGTATCTCCCAGAACCAATAAACGCAGCGATTCTTACGGCGGGCCCATTGAAAACCGCATTAAGTTCCCGCTTGAAGTTTTAAAACGCGTAAAAGATGCTGTGGGAGATTACCCTGTCGGCTATCGTTTTTTAGTCAATGAATGGCTTCCGGACGGTCTTAACGAGAGCGAATCCATCATTTTGGCCAAAAATTTAGAGCAAGAAGGTATTGCTTACATCTCTGCTATGGGCGGGACCTATGAATCGTTTTTTCTGCCGCAAATCGTTAAAAAATCCAAGAGGGTCGGTTACATGGTATCTTTGGCCGCCGCTGTTAAGAAAAACGTGAACATTCCTGTGATTGCAGCGGGGCGAATTTCAACGCCGTTGAAAGCCGAATCAATTTTAATCGAAAAAAAAGCGGATCTCGTTGGATTAGCCCGTATGCT
>JAFDCA010000135.1 GCA_019313025.1 Deltaproteobacteria bacterium | reverse complement strand
GAGACCTCTTTCTTTAAGCAGGTTAAGAATTTTTAAAAAGTTGGTTTTTTTTTTTAGTGTTGGATTGTGAACGTGGACAAGGTCGCATCCGTACTTCCATTGTAAGTGAATTGCCTTAATGATGTCGGTGGCCACTTTTTCGGGTTTCATCAAATTTCGCCCAGAAATATCGTAACCGAGTCCGGGGATGTGGACAACATCACAGGGGAAAGGTGATTCAGTAGGATCTCCCGACAGGACCAGTAGATCACACGTGTCGAGAATAGATTCGACCTGTTGCCTTATAACGGTGGTGACACCACCAGGCTTAAGATGGTAATGGACAAATACGATTTTCAATTTATTTCTTATCGTCTGAATAGCGCAGCCAATTCTTCGAGTTCTTTTTTGAAATAAACAAGATCTTTATGGGGGATGTTATTTTTATTAAAATACAGCATCAAGGCGTTGAGTGCATCTATTAATTCTGGTTGTTGGTCGCATGGGTAGGCTTGCTGGTAATCGTCACAGCCTTCAAGGTATTGGCATTTGTGACAAACCTCAATAGCTTTTCGATGCTGGCTTTTACTTCTGGTACAAAGAATATATTTCGTTTGATACTTTATCTCTTCCCCCTATTTACCGAAATCATTTTTTGCCTGCTCTTAAACGTTGTTTGATAAATATAGGTTTCATTATCTAAACTCACTTTTAAGTTTTAATGAAAGTGGCTTCAGGTGAATATAGCACTTTGCAATATATAAAAAACGACAAACTTTCATAAAAATTCAGATGCGAAACGTGGAAAATTATTAAAAACTATAGGATAAACAGGCTTAAGTGTCAAAAAAATATTGATATGTGAAAACAAATAAGAAAAAATGTTTCCGGAGTAAGTTGATAATAATAACCGATTAAGCTTATGGGTCATATTATGGATAAAAAAACTCTTCCCGTTATTCCAGCTGACCGCGAAGACGATCTTCACAACCTTGAAATTGCAGATTCTGCCGATTTGGTACTTTTTATGGCAGGAAATCAGTTCATGGCAATGAAAGAGATCGTTTCAACCTTTAAAAAAAAATTTCCGGATATTGAGAAAATATTTTATGAAACCCTTCCCCCGGGACTCGAACTCAAACAAATATTATCCGGCGGGGCCCTTTTTAGAGGTAAAAAGATTGATGTCCATGCCGATATTTACTCATCCGTAAACGAGAAAGCAATGAAAACCCTTAAAGAAGCCGGACATATTCTTAAAGAGGATTATCATCTTTATCTGCACAATCGTTTAACGCTGATGGTGCCGGAAGGAAATCCGGCTCGGATAAGATCAGTTTCTGACTTGGGACAGGACTCAATTCGAATTTCGCAACCGGACCCTGCCAACGAAGATATCGCTTTTCATATTATTGATATGTACCGGCAAGCAGGTGGCGATGAACTGGTGCATCGAATTATGGAAAAAAAGCGTGCCGAAGGGACCACCATTTTTACGGTAGTCCATCACAGAGAAACACCGCTCAGGATTTTAAAAAAGACAGTGGATGTGGGTCCTGTATGGGCAACGGAGACCATCCATGCAAAAGCTTCGGGTCTTTCGTTTGACGTTGTTGAACCTGGTGAAGAACTGGATCAGAGAAACCGAATTAATTATTATATCTGCAAATTAAAACATGCTCGGCATCCCGAAAATGCCGATAAGTTTATCGAATTCATAAGATCTTCGGATGGCCAGCAAATTTATCAAAAATACGGATTTTTGGCTCACTTTTAAAATCGTTGGCATTTTAGCCTTTTGAAGCTTTTTTTGAACCGATTTGTTAATAGGCACTAAGCTATTACCAAATTAATACGATTCACTATCTTTCATCAGCATGGTCGTTGGGTCCAACAATAATGTTCGCTGATCGGAGTCGGCGATGGAGCCTCTTAGCGTTTTTACGTGGATTTCTTTACCTTTGGGTTGGAGCTGGATGACAAGTTCAAAAAAATCGGAAACTTTCCATAACTGTGCCGGCATACCGTCGGGGCCAGGTTCTTCATGACGATGGGTCTTTACACTGAACCAGACATATAAGGAATGTTTTTTTGCAAGGCGCTTTAGGTCAGAAAGCGATGTTTTTACATCCTCCTCAAAGTTAAATCCGTCGATAATCATCACCTGGGGTGAAAAAATATTCTGTTCTATAAGATCGGTCAATCTTTCCTCGAGCTTGGAAGTGCTGAATCCTTCAACCTTGAATGTCATGATAAACCGGAGGGGAAGAATGGTCTCCCAAATCCGATTCGCTTCAATTGATTTGTATTGTTTTGTAAGATGGTTGAAAACCTCTTTATACCATAGCGTCAGTTTTTTTACCGGATCATCAAGGCTGATGTGAAGAACATTTTTTCCTTTTAAAAGTGTATTAAGGGCAAGCTGAACCAAAATTGCGGTCTTGCCAACACCTGCTCGTGCAAGAACGGCCCCAAAGCCGCCTTCAGTGAGAATGTCTCCGGTTTCGTTTTCCAGGAATCTCAAGGGATTCTGCAGGATCAACTCCTTTTTTAGCATAATCATTTTCCTTTTATGGTTTAATCTAATATTAAAACATTGGATCTCTGAATAAGTCAAAGGTAACCTTAACCAATAGTAATATTACAGAAAGAGTGCCTAAAGTTATGGAGTCGCTTCGCTCCGGTAATTTTATATAATTAACATAATTCCTTAACTTTAGCTCACTTTACACTTTAGTTCATTTTAGGCACTTTTTGCTTTTTCTTGTTCTCTTCTTTTAATCAGTTCTTCGGCAATGGATTGCGGCACCTGTTTGTAGGCCTCCAATTCCATGGTAAACTGGGCTTTACCCTGTGTGGAGGATCTCAAAACAGTTGAAAAGCCGAACATTTCTGCAAGGGGAACCCTGGCTTCAACAACACAATGCGGACCTTCTTCCTGTGACCCCACAATAATCCCGCGCCGTTGATTCAATAAGCCCATGACAGCGCCTTGGAACTCTGCCGGTGTTTCAACGGCAACTTTCATGATCGGTTCAAGAATAGCCGGTGAGGCCTTGAAATAACCTTCACGAAAAGCACCACGGGCTGCAGCTATAAATGCCATTTCAGACGAATCAACAGAATGAGATGCCCCGTCATTAATCACCACTTTTATACCGGTAACGGGAAATTCCATTTTAGGTCCTTTGGCCATGGATTGTTTAAAGCCCTTTTCACATGAAGGGATAAACTGGGTTGGAATCTTACCCCCGATGATATTATCTTCAAAGACGAAATGTTCATCGGGAAATGGTTCCATGTATCCGGCCACTCGTCCATATTGCCCGGCGCCACCGGTTTGTTTTTTATGGGTATAGTTAAATTCAGCCCTTCGAGTGATGGTTTCTCTATAGGCAACCCGCGGGTGACCGATGCGAACGTCCGCTGTGTATTCGCGTCGCATCCTTTCTACATAGACATCGAGATGAAGTTCTCCCATCCCTTCGATAATCGTTTCATGGGTCTCATGGTCAACATAAGTTCTAAAGGTCGGATCTTCTTTGCTGAACCTGTTGAGGGCTTTGGACATATTTAACTGGGATTTATTGTCTTTGGGAAAAATGGCAAGCGAGATGACAGGTTCCGGGACAAACATGGACGTCATGGTCAGGTTAAGACCCGGATGGACAAAGGTGTCACCGGAGGCACAGTCGATTCCAAATAAAGCTCCGATATATCCCGCCGGGATGGCTTGGATGTCTTCCATTTGTTCAGCGTGCATGCGGACAACCCTTCCAACCTTGATTTTTTTCCCGTTGCGCACATTGACAATGGTATCTCCTTTGGAGAGAGATCCCTGGTATACCCTGATGTAGGTGAGTTGACCATATTGTCCGTCCTCGATTTTGAAAGCCAGAGCAACCACCGGTTGATTCACTTCATTGGAGAGAATAACCGGGGCCTCTTCATTGTCTAAATCTAAGGCTGTATTTTCCACCTCAGACGGGCAGGGAAGGAAATTCACAACGGCATCAAGAAGCGGTTGAACGCCTTTGTTTTTATAGGCCGATCCAACAAAGATAGGTGTCATTCTGCGGGTGAGCGTGCCGTTTCTTACAGCTGAGATGATCATATCATTTGTGATTTCCTTTTCTTCAAGAACAGCTTCCGTAAGTTCGTCTGAAAACATTGAGGCCGCATCGATCAATTCTTCACGTCGGCTCATGGCTTCTTGGATAAGATTTTGGGGTATTTCTTCAATCCGTAGGTCTTCTCCATTGGGTCCATCAAAATAGAAAGCTTTCATAGTCACAAGATCAACAATACCTTCAAAGTCCGCCTCAAGACCAATGGGGATTTGCATGGCAACCGCATTATGATTCAACTTTTCGCTGAGTTGATCAATGATACGAAAAGGATTGGCCCCGCTTCGATCGCACTTGTTGATAAAGGCGATACAGGGTATTTTGTATCTTTTCATTTGCTGGTCAACCGTGATGGATTGGGACTGAACACCACCCACTGAACATAAAACCAATATGGCGCCGTCCAGCACTCGCAAAGACCGTTCAACTTCTATTGTAAAATCGACATGACCGGGTGTGTCAATAATATTGATTTTATGATTCAGCCATTCACAATAGGTGGCGGCAGAGGCAATGGTTATTCCGCGTTCCTTTTCGAGTTCCATTGAATCCATTGTGGCGCCGACGCCATCTTTTCCTTTCACATCGTGCATTGCATGGATTCGTTTTGTGAAAAACAGAATTCTTTCAGTGAGTGTAGTTTTACCGGAATCGATATGGGCGCTGATTCCGATGTTTCTAACATTATGAATAGAATTTTTCATGGTATTTTGAAATTTTGATCCTTGGTGTTAAGTCTTTATTGAATAAAAAACCCCTCATTCAGGGCATTTTCGCCCTATAGGGGTCTTCGATTATTGTTTCACCAATGTATAATGGCAGAAAATAATTGCAATTATGTTTTTGTCAAGCGATCTTATCTAAAAAAAAGAGAACCTTAAAGTTAATTTTGAATGATTATGATAAAAGTGAATGATTATGATAAAAGTGATGAAATTTGGTGTCTAAATGGTGCGAATGTGATTTTAAAAGAGTAGATTTACCATTCGCTGGTGAGTTCTCGTTCTATTTTATCCCACCTGGCATTTAAATTTTCAATCACATCTATTGCGATATCCAGATGGGTTTCCATGTGGTTCGAAAAAATATCGTCCTGCATCTTCTTGTCTTTTATGCCTCGTTTTTGCAATGGCATATCTGATACCAGCATAACAGACCCAATGGGAACTTCATAATGATAGGCCACAGAAAATAGGGTCGCCAGCTCCATATCGATGGCAAGTATTCGCTGCTGTCTTAAATGATGAACAAATTTATCGTCGAACTCCCAGAGACGACGGTCGGTGGTATATACAATGCCGCATTTGGGTGTCAGGTTCAATTTTCGAAGGGCTCCGATACATAAAAGATTCACCGAAGAGGTGGGTATGGCGGGAAACTCCGGCGGCAGGTAATGTCGGCTGGTCCCTTCGCCACGGATGGCTGCGGAGGGTATGATAAAGTTGCCGATCTCAAGTGTATCATCTATTCCGCCGCACATCCCGAGCATGACCACAGATTTGAGATTGTCCAGGTAAGCAAGACAGTTTATAACAAGCGCAGCCTGGGGAGAACCGATGCCAAAGTCTATCATTGTACAATTCAGGGATTTCGCGTTGACCATGCGGAAATTACCTTCGTGATAATCTCCGTGTACCTTTTCATTGAATCGGTTTACATACCGTTTAAAATTCG
>JAFDCA010000134.1 GCA_019313025.1 Deltaproteobacteria bacterium | reverse complement strand
GTTATTCTGACAATAGCTATGAATGTTTCGGTATGCGTCTTTTCTTGCTAACGATCCCTAAACCGCTCGAACAGTATACGCTTTTTAAAAAAGATTATCCATTCCGCTCTACGAGCCGGAGGCTCATATCGCGTGTTAGATGTGTTTACGAGAAGTGTGCTATTCCGTGGTGCGATATTGGCGGAGTGCATCGCCATTTCATTGACTTAGCGGTGGGGGAGACCGCAGCTCCCCCACCCCTCCAGTTCTAAAGCTGTATTTCAAACGCCCTTTCACCATGCAGTGAATTGTCCAACCCCTGTATCTCTTCATCCCTCTCTACCCGCAGACCGCCTGTGATAAAACGTGTTAAATAAACGATGACCAGTGTCCCTACTCCAGAAAAGAGAGCGGTTCCTAAAATAGAAATGATCTGAATCCAAACCTGTTTTGGATTGCCGAATAATAATCCTTTTCCCGCTTCGTTAACGGCAGGATTTGCAAAAATACCCGTTGCTATAGCTCCCCACATACCGCACATCCCATGTACGCCAAAGGCGTCGAGGGAGTCGTCATAACCGATCTTATTTTTAAGGACGGCAACACTGTAAAATCCAAGAATCCCGGCGACGATTCCAATAATCAGAGAGGCCTGCAAATTCACAAATCCGGCAGCCGGCGTGATGGCTACAAGCCCTGCGACGACCCCGGATGCAAGTCCTAAAATCGTCGGTTTTTTATTAACCGCCCATTCCACAAACATCCATGACAAGGCTGCCGAGGATGCAGACGTGTTTGTTACCATGAATGCCGATCCGGCAATTCCGTCGGCAGCCAGTTCGCTGCCGGCATTGAACCCGAACCATCCGAACCACAAAAGGGCTGCGCCAAGACTGGTCAACGCAATACTCGACGGGAACATGGCCTCTCTTCCGAACCCGATCCGTTTACCCAGTATCAATGCCAGCACCAGACCGGCAACACCGGCATTGATATGAACCACGGTACCCCCTGCAAAGTCTAAAGCCCCTATCTTGCCCATCCATCCACCCCCCCATGCCCAGTGAGCGACTGGAGAATAGATGAAAGTCACCCATAATATGGTAAACACGATCCAGGAAGAAAACTTCATACGATCCACAATGGAACCCAACACAAGCGCCACTGTAATCGCCGCAAAAGTCATCTGAAACAGAACAAATACATAGGTGGGGATGCTTCCTGTAACACTACTTGTTCCAATACCTGAAAGGAAAAAATGTTCCAACCCACCGATGATGCCGGCCTTGCTTGGACCGAAGGCCAACGTATAACCCCAAATCATCCAGATAACACTCGCCAAACAATATGCCACAAAAGTCATGGCAAGGGTGTTCAATAAGTTTTTATATCTTGACATCCCACCGTAAAACAGTGCTAGACCCGCCGGCGTCATCATCATGACAAGTGCGGTGGAAACAATCATCCATGCGGTATCACCTGAATTAATGGATATTTCACCTGCAAATACCGAAGAAACTGGTAAAAAAAGGAGAATCGTCGAGAAAATTATCTTCTTGAGCTTCATTGTCTAAACCTCCAAATATTAGCACTGATGTTGATTGTTTTTCCGCTTTATCGCAAGGAGTGTGCCATATGAAGGTTTGAATTTCTCACTTCAAAATATTCCATATAATTTACAGTGGGATACATGATAATTATAGACTTTAAGGTATTTTTACAAAATGGAACCACACCTTAACATATTAACAATTATGTATTTTTATTAAGATTATATTACAATTATGTATTTTTATTGCGACCATATCATTATGATCATTTTAACGATATCAATGTTGACTTTTGTCATAAAAATAATGCATGCTTTTTGAAATTAAGAAACTCAAGTTTCACACCAAACTTTTTGTAAAAGCCCCTGATAAATTGGACCCAGAGACATTTAGAAGATGAGACTTGAGAAGGAGACTTATTCGGCATGTTTATGCAATTTCGAAACAAACCATCAAAAACATACGGGCAACAATTTCTGCAGTCGGTCTGGCAGTGCGGTACCATGTTTACGCTGGCTGTTTTCCTCGGATTTTCCATCAATCAGTTTCGAGACAGCCGCTTGCCGCTGTTTGAGGACTGGTCCCTGGAAGCCCGCCTGGTGTCTCCTTCTGGCGAACGGCTGGATATATCTCTTGCTGAAGCAAAAAGGATGTTCTTGCAGAAATCAGCCATTATTATTGATGCCCGCCCGATAGATGATTTTGAAAAAGGACACATCAAAGGCGCTCGCAGTCTTCCCTGGAATGAAGTGGACCAGAGAATTATGGGTGTTACGAAAGACATATCTGTCAACACACCGATCATTACCTATTGTGACGGTGAAAGCTGTCAGCTGAGCCATAATTTAGCAAAATTTCTTCTCGACTTGGGCTTTACCAATGTCAAAATATTGGTAAACGGCTGGACAAAGTGGCAAAAAGCCGATCTCCCCATAGAAAAAGAAGATTTGGATTGACTTGGATTTATTAAGCGATTGTCATAAATTTAAAAAAAACCGATGCCGAAAAAAAGAAAAAATCTCATTCGCCTTTTTTATCATGGTGCACGATTGATTCTCGGAGTGATATTTATATACGCAAGTTATGACAAAATTTTACACCCCAGAGCATTTGCCGAAGTCATATATAATTATCAGATTCTTCCGGATGACCTCATCAATTTAACAGCTATTTTTCTGCCTTGGCTTGAAATGCTGATGGGTGTCTTTCTAATCGTCGGGTTTTGGATGCAGGGTTCGGTAATATGGTGTAATGTCCTGCTTGTGGTGTATATCGGGGCACTCTGTTTTAATTTGGCAAGAGGTATAGATGTCAGTTGCGGATGTTTTTCAACCACCAAAGGAAGTTCCATCAGCATCAAAACTATCTTGTGGGATGCTGCTTTTCTCACCCTATCAGTCTATCTTTTTTTTGTTGTCTTCGGAACAAGGTTTAAAGAAGGGTCAAAATGACTATAAACTGAACCATATGAAAAAAGGTTACCTAATGGCTCGCTGCCTTAACAGATGATCAGCCAAGACGATACTGACCATGGCCTCACAGACAACGTTGATACGCGGGATGGCCGAAATGTCATGACGGCCTTTGGTTGAAATGGTTGTCGGTCGTTTGGCCTGGTCTATGGTTTGTTGCTCGATTGAAATTGATGGAATCGGTTTTACGGCCACACGAATCACAATATCATCCCCGTTGGATATTCCAGCCAAAATACCTCCTGCATTGTTAGTGGAAAAACCTTCTGGAGTGATGGGATCATTATTCTCGGATCCTAATTTTTCCGCTGCTTGAAAACCAGATCCAATCTCGACCCCTTTAACGGCACCAATACTCATCAGCGCTTTTGCCAAATCTGCATCCAGTTTATCAAATACCGGATCTCCAAGCCCTTGGGGAACACCCTTTGCCCGTATTTCAACAATTCCACCCAATGAGTCGCCCTGCTTTTTTGCCTCCAAGACACGCACCTTCATCTTTTCTGAAGCTTCCAGGTCAGGGCAATAGAACATGTTCTGGTCGATGACATCGAGATCGGATTTTTCTGAACTCACACCACCGAGTTTTAGGGTGTATGCAAAAATACTGATCCCTTCGCGGTCAAGAAGCGCCTTGGCCACAGCTCCCGCTGCAACCCTTGCCACAGTCTCCCGGGCAGATGCCCGGCCTCCCCCTCGCCAGTCTCGTATGCCGTATTTGGCCATGTAAGTAATATCACCATGCCCGGGACGAAAAATATCTTTATACAGAGAATATGCTTTAGGATCTGCATCTTTGTTATATACCATGATCATAATGGGAGTCCCGGTGGTCGTTTTTTCAAAAACACCGGACATGATCACTGCCTGATCCTGCTCTCTTCTTGTCGTGCTTGCAGGTGATTTTCCCGGCCGTCTTCGGTTCAACATGGCCTGAATCAAGTTCTCATCAAGGGATATTCCGGGTGGACAACCGTCAATAATAACCCCCACACCTATCCCGTGAGATTCTCCCCAAGTGGTAATTTTAAATAGTTTTCCAAATGTGTTTCCTGGCATCGCTACTCCCTATTTCGTTAAACCAAGATTTTTTTGTATTCGGTTCCTTTTATTTTCTGTATGATCGTGTCACAAACCGCATCCATATCCATGAAATCCGTATCCACAAAAAAATCCATGGCCCTTTCATAATACGGATTTCGAATAAAAAGCGTTTCTTGGATCTCTTCAAACGATCCTTTGGAAGTTAATGCCGGCCGAAAATCCCGGCTCGTGTTATCTTTGATGATCCGTTTCTCAATGGTTTTGATATCGGCCCTTAACCAGACGAGCACGCCGCTTTCTTTCATTCGTCTTACATTTTCCTCATCCAATACAATACCACCCCCTGTGGCCACCACCTGGTTGTCGCGTTCACATGCGCATCGGATCACCTGTTTTTCTATTTCACGAAAAGCAGCCCATCCCCTTTTTTTTACAATCTCGGATATGTTTACGCCCTGCTCTTTCACCAGCTCCAAATCCGTATCAAAAAATACTCGTTGAAGACGTTTTGCAAGGGATCGTCCCACAGTCGTCTTTCCGGTACATCGGTATCCAATCAAAAATATGTTCATTTACGATACAGCCCTTCAAACACATTCCAGAAATTGGGAAACGACTTTTCAACGCATTTTTCATCTTTAATGATTACCCCCGGAACTTTTAGTCCGGTAAGAGCGAAACTCATTGCCATTCGATGATCCCCATATGTATCGATTTCAGCGCCATGAGGGCTTCCGCCTTTTATAATCATACCCGTATCGCTGCAACTCGCTTCGATTCCCATCTTGGAGAGTTCATTGACAACAGAACCCAGACGGTCACTTTCTTTTGCCTTAAGATGGCCCACATTTTTAATCACCGATGTTCCGTCTGCAAAGGCAGCAACCACTGCCAGCGTCGGCACCATATCCGGCATATCGGCCATATCGGCCGTTATGGCCCTAAGGGGTCTGCCGGTAACTGAAATGCCGTCTGTTTCGTGTTTGATTTTACACCCCATTTTTTCAAAAAGTTGAGTTAAACGGACATCACCCTGCCGTGTTTTATGGGTTGTTCCTTTTACTTTAATCTTTGAACCGGTTACGGCCGCAGCAGCCCAAAAATATCCTGCCTGAGAACAGTCGGGCTCCACCTGGTATGACCCTGCTCTGTATATCTGTTTTCCGGCAACACGGAATTGCTCGTAACCTTT
>JAFDCA010000133.1 GCA_019313025.1 Deltaproteobacteria bacterium | reverse complement strand
TTCGCTTAACGTGATCCGGTTGTCGGCGTTCCCATAGCGCTTGTTGTCAGCCGCACCGTAAAGCGCATCGAGAAGGTGCTTCGTGAAAAGGCCATGTCGCGCCTCCTTATCCCAACTTGCAATCTGATCTTTGCTGGCCGCCGATATCACGGTAAACGGCACCGTCGGTTTGTTCTTTGTGGTCACATGAATACCAGATGCAGATCGGACCAAAGGGCCATTCATACTTTCTCCTGAAAAACAGGCGTCCATGAACACCGTCACAGACCGCGCTTCCAGCCGGTCTAGGTTCCTGTAGAGCAGTTCTGCAGGATATCCTTGAATCTCAGGTGCATTCGGATCCCCGTCCACAGGCAGGAGATACTGGCATCCGTCCTTCAATCCCGTTACACCGTGGCCGGAATAAAAGATGAACACGTCTGACTCCCGAGGCCGAACGTATCGCCACAGTTTTGCCTTGTAGGTTCTATCGTTGCCGAGCACGGCTTCCATCTCGGCTAAATTCACGTCGCGCAAATCAATAATATTACCTTCAATGACGCCAATAATCTGGTTTAAAAAACGCTTCATGGCTTCGGCGTCATTATGCGCGAAATCGACTTGTGGAATTCGATTCCTGTAGTTTTTGTTACCGATGATAACGGCAATTGCATTCGGATTCTCTCTGGACTGGCTGGCTGAAGGTATTGCAGCTTTCGGCAGACTCATGGAATTTCGAGTAAACGGATAAACGACTGGTTCCGGCCCGGAATCTGTTCCTCTGGCTATGACGGAATCAAGTTCTTGCTCTAACACAGACCATAATTTACGAAGCCCCATGCGAACAGCGCTTGGCGGTGGTTGCATCCGCCTGCTTCTATCGGTTTCGACTTTTCTGTTCCTGAGCCTCAGTCCGATAGAGATTTCGACGCCCTCTTCTTTCTCGGTTAAAAAAATGTTGGCCAACACGTCCTTGGCCGATGGGTCCAGGGTAACGAACCAGCTGGCAAGCCCAACTTCCTCAGCAATGATAGACCGCATCTCCTGGGTGTCGGTCTGTTGGACCACCGCCCAATCCGACATGGTTAACGGAACCGGTGCCGGTGCGGTAACTAACATGAATCCGGTGTCATAGCTCTGTTGCTCGACAACCATCCCAAGCCGACGGACGGCTGACTGTATCGCCAAAAATCCCTGATGTTTGGTCACCTTGAAAAAGCGACGCCCTTCACTTTCGAGGATACGATCGTTGGTTTCCTTCCATGCAGATTCTAATTGGAGTATCGCCCGGTTATATTGTTTGTTCGAGACACAGGCCACCAAAACCAACGACAGAGAAACAATGCTTATAACCCGAAGTTTGTGTAGCATTTGTCAGTCCTCCACTGTTAAAGAAACAAATTTCGATGATTCTTTTGTTGGCATGTTCTTTAACTCCTGTTCATTAATCCGCCGTCTTCGGATCGTTGTTGAAAAAAATAGAAAGTCCTCGAGATCTTGTATTTATAAAAAATATTCCAACAAAGGTTACGAACGGATAAAAGAATAAAATCTTTAAAATTGTTATTCTGACAATAGCGCTGCGAATCGCAAAGGAGGTCAGCAGAATTATACGTGTTGCAAAATGCAATCGAATGTAAAAATGTGACTCTGTTCAAAATACTATGTTAACACTTTAATAATGTCAAGAAAATTGGATGATTATGAAACTTTGTGGCATGCATCTATGGACTGGCTCAGTTGGCAGGGGCTATGCTTGAGTAAAGACAGCCAGGTCTTACGAATCGCCCCTTATTTCTTTCATACTCATAGAAGCGATTCAAATCATAGCCGAAAGTCCCTGTCGCAACATCGCTTGGCACATTCTTAAGGTTTTTCAACTGTGAATCCATCTCCAGGCCGCTTTGATATCCGAACGGTCGAAGTACCGTGTTCGGATACGGGAAAATAAGCCAAACAGGGCCATCCATGTCTCTTCCCATACTTTATTGCCGATAAGAGCCATTCGCTCTATGTCATCAGAGTATTTTAAAGTAAAGTTCAGATCGAATAAAAGCGATTCTGCATCCATTTTTCGATGAGGCTCGATCACAAGAAGAAGACGGATTTTCCCTGATTCACGGATCTGTTTTTCCAACACCTTGCAGATCTGTTCTTTTTGTCTTCGGCGAATACCACTGGTAATCTTAAATCCCAGAATGTTTTTTGAACCTTCTTTGAGCCAGTGATACACGGTGTTAAATCTCCTTTGTGTTATTACCTGCGCTTTGGACGAGCCCATTAATTTCAAATTTCATTAATTTTCATTCAAAATCAGGCATTAAGGATCAAAACTTGATTCCGGTGGTAACCCCGTTGCTTGTTCTGCCGTCTTGGTGAACTTGCATTTTGGGAAGTTTGAACACCCCCAGAATTTCTGACCGGCATACTGCCCTTTTGTTGCAATCCTTTTGACCAATTCTTTTCCGCATTTCGGACAAACCGGCACGTTGAATTCGGTGTCCAAATCTTCCGTTTTTACATCTTTAAATTTTTCATCTGAAACCGCCTGGGTATCCATCGATACATGATTATCCTCCAGCTGAACCCCCACGCTCATATTGAAAGCAGAATCAAGACTGCCGGCAATTTCCTCGATGGAATAGGCGCTTTGAGCCTTTATCCTGAGTACAGGAACGCCGGCTGCCTCAAGGGTCTTGTCAAGAAACCGATCCCGTTCCTGCCGCCCTTTGCCCCGATGGGTTTTATCATCCAACTCGATCGCACCTAAAATGGAAAGATCGGTGGCGTTACAAACAACAAAATCTATGTGATTCCCGGCAATCGGGTTGAACGCTCTTTGCCGGAGTGACGCAGAAACCTCCTTTTGGACTTCGATGATATCAGCCAGCCTGACTTTTGCGAAAATCCGATAGTTTTTTCCAACGATTTCATCCATGGCGCATAGAAAAGAGCGTTCAGCAGGAGAACACAATACGTCTTTTGATTGATACGGAAAATCTGCAGGGCTTTCTCCAGCCTTTTGCTTGATCCATGCAAGAGCAAGAAAAAGGATCATCAACAACAGAAATAGAATCATCCAATGTGACATGATGTAAATTCCTTTGTGGGTTTCACCTGCAACAGCGATCTGAATTGCCGAGCGTAGAAATATGAATTTGTAATTAAAAGGCCGAGTTGTCGTTATCCGTAATTCTCAGGAGCCCATCGATACGATGAGATCTCGATATAGTTCTGCCGCCCCTTGGA
>JAFDCA010000132.1 GCA_019313025.1 Deltaproteobacteria bacterium | reverse complement strand
CCCATGACTTTAACTGCTCTCTTAAAACATGCCGATTGGTTGCATTATCATCCACAATCAGAATGTGCTTGTTTCTGATGTCTCCCGGAAGCATCTCTCTTTTCCCGGATCGTTCACGCTGCTTTTCAAATACAGCCGTAAACCAGAAGTTGGAGCCTTTGCCTTCCTGGCTCTCTACGCCGATCCGTCCACCCATCATTTCAGAAAGCTGTTTGGAGATCGTGAGCCCCAGACCTGTTCCGCAGAACTCGCGGGTGCTGGAACTGTCCAGCTGAGAGAACGGCTTGAAGAGCTTTCCCATTCGATCATGGGGGATGCCGATCCCAGTGTCGATGATTTCAAATCGGATGGTGGCATGTGTTCTGTCATTTTCTTCTAAAGAAACGTGGATGGCTATTTCACCTTTTTCAGTAAACTTGATCGCGTTACCAACCAGATTTATCAATATCTGACGCAACCTGCCGGGATCTCCAAACAAAAAAAGTGGAACCTGTCGATGGATGTGAGAGACAAATTCCAAACCCTTTTCATGCGCCCTCAAGGCCATAAGATCTCCCACCTCATCAAGGGCACCCCTTAAATCGAAATCAATGATTTCCAGTTCAAGCTTACCCGCTTCTATTTTGGAAAAATCGAGAATGTCATTAATAATTCTCAGCAGTGAATCTGCGCTGTTTTTAATGGTTTCTGCAAATTCCGCCTGTTCAGCGCTCAACTGTGTATCCAAAAGAAGGTTTGCCATCCCGATGACCCCGTTCATGGGTGTACGGATTTCATGACTCATATTGGCTAAAAACTCGCTTTTGGCAATAGTGGCTGCTTCGGCAATCTGTTGGGATAATGCCAAGTCTTCCATCATGTTGATGGATGCGATTTGCATATCACGAAGCCGATTTTTTTCTCGATTGAGTTCCTGCTCACGATAAACAGCCTCTTCAAGTTGTTTCTCCAGCTGATCTTTGAGGTGCTTTTCTTTATCGGCCTTTTCCTCAAGTTCCATAAGAATCTCGTCGGCCTTTGCAAACTGTTGAACAACAAGATCGGCCGTGATATCCGCTGCCCTTCTGGAAACACGGATTTCTTCACGCAACAGTTCGTTCTCTTTTTGAAGTCTGTCGATCAGATTGTCAGATGCGATTTCGTTCATTTTTTCTTTAATCGGTTCAAGGACTCCCCTGGGTTGCGATTTTAAGACTCATTTCAGCGGCGGTTAAAATTTTGTCAGGGCCTGTGGTGCCTTCGATTCCAACAACGAAAATTTCAGGTAATTTGCCCTCATGTACTTCGGGTAATACCCGTAAACAATAGGATAGTCCGGCGCCATGGCCAAATAGCGTCTCTGAATTTCGTGATGCATCTGCCGCATTGAGAATGATTACGCCACCGGAAGGCCTGAAACAATTCACGGCATCAATAAAAATCACGCGATCTGCACCCTGTATAAAACGGAGCAGGTTCAGCCCTGCCAATCCACCGTCAATCACTATTATATTTTCTGGAAGCCTCTCGCTCACCAGTTGATCATAAACCATTGGGCCCCCCGAATCCTCGGGCCTGTATCGGTTACCGACACAGATAATTCGTATTTTAGCATCATTACTCAAGTTGTTCACCTGGATATTGTTAAATTTTCCATCTGTTTTCCATTTTTCCCTGGATTGCGTGCACCGCACATACCAGGCAAGGATCAAACGATCGTATCACATGTCCGATTTCGACGGGGTTTTCCGTATCTTTCAACGGTGTGTGAATAAGGGCTTCCTCCCAAGGCCCTCTGATGCTGTCGGTATCTCGAGGAGACCCGTTCCAGGCCGTGGGTGTAATAATCTGGTAGTTTTTGATTTTTTTATCGGAGATGGTGACCCAATGTCCAAGGGCACCACGCGAGGCCTGGGTCAGTCCAAACCCCTCACCGTCGGTGATGTTCGGAGAATGCGCATAAAATTTTTCTTGAGGATTCAATTCCAAAATCCATTGTTGCATTGCAGGAATGAGTTCTGCAGGCCGAGTCAGACGAGCAAGTTCACGGACAAAAGCACTGGAACCTATGGTATTGACGAGATCTGTGAAAAGCGGATGTTGAGATATGACCATTTCTGCCAATGGTCCGGTTTCAGCGGGCGTTCCGTCATAACGAGGCGCTTTGGTCCAGGAATATTTTTCGCTTTCTTCGCCTGTGGCGTAAGGATTTGTTTCACCTGAAATAGGGTGTTGGCCGCCGTTACTGTCTGTATACCAGGAAAATGCCGCATGTTCGAAGATTTTTTGCTGATCAAAGGGCTCAATCTCTGTATTTCGAGCAAAACCTGCCGGTATTAGAAAATGCGAGTTAGGGTTCCGACCCATAACTTTTGAACTTTCGGGCAGATCCAATTGGCCGAAGCTAATAAAATTGGCGTGGCCTTGTCCTATTTTATCAAGCCCGATATCACGGGCGTATCGGATATAAAAGCCGAGTTCGCTGTTGTAATGAGATTCGTTTTCATCCAGCCATGCGTCCAGTTCCGCACCGTTTTGAACCTTTAGCCATCTTTGAAGAGAACATCCGAGGATTCTTTTTTCATACCAGGATGCAAATTTGTCGATCAGGTATTTGCATTGCATGATATCATTCATGTTGGGCTTCGAAGCGATACCACCGGGCACCATATATGACGAATGAGGCCATTGCCCTCCAAAAATCGCGACCGTTTCCAGTATCTCTTTCGTATGCTTGATGACATCAATAACCGTTCTTCCCTTGAACGGCTCATAGCGTTTTACTGCTTCATCATAGAGTGATTGCCTGCTGTAGGCTGAATTCACGAAGTCTGCGGTATACATCAGGAAACCGTGACGCATATCACTTTGAATATGTTCCGCCATGAGCGCTATATTGCGAACAATAATGGCATTGGATGGGACTTCAGCCCCTGAAATGGCATCCAATGCCTTAGCGGCAGCAGTTAAATGAGCCGTGCTGCAAATACCGCAAATACGTGGCGTGATGACCAATCCATCAAGGGGTCCGCGATTTTTTAGCATGTTTTCAATGCCGCGGAACATCACCCCGACACTCCATGCTTCGGCCACCCTGTCGTCCTCTATGCGTACGCGAATTTCAAGGTCTCCCTCAACTCGATTCAGCGGCGCAGTGATTATTTTCGTTCTTGGATTATTCAAGTTTTACACCTCTGTTTTTCGCTTTCTCAATCTTTCAGGAGCTGCGGCAGCAGCCATCGCCTTGTAAGCCATATAGTGAGCTCGATCAACGCCGTCAGGGAGTTCATCAGGTATACCTTCAATATTTGGGGTTTCGTAAAAAGGCGAAGGTTGTGGAAAATCTGGAAGCGTACATCCAAAACAAGGTACGCCGACACGGGTTTTGGAACTTCGTCCATTCCAAAGGATTTTGTTGCATGAACCAAAGGCAAGCGGACCACGACAACCGAGATGGAAAAACATGCACCCTTTTTCACCGAAAATGCTGTCTTCCACCCTGTACTCGTGGTATTCGTTTCGGGTACACCCCTGATGAACCAGAAGGCCGTACCATTCAAGTGGAGAATTGTATGGATTGAGAGCTAACGGTTTGGCGTGGGCCAGTGCGGTTAATACCCCGGTCACTATCGATGGATGACAGGGACAGCCAGGCAAGTTAATGACAGGCATACCGCTTTGAGATCTAAAGGATTCACCCAAAAAACCGCCTTTACTTCGTTTGAGAAACTGTAATCCGCTGGCTTCAATATTACATTCTGCACTGATTCCACCGAAACTGGCACAGGTGCCTGCGGCCACTACAAATTTTGCTTTGGTGCAAAGACCGGCCAAAATATTTTTTTGAGGCCTGCCTTCCGTGGTTTCAAACATACCCGTTCCCGAGGGACCTCGTATAACGGCACCTTCCACACATAGAATGTCTAACCGTTGATCACCGGAAAGCATCTTCTCAACAAGATCATAATGTTCTTTTGGAGTGATGTTTGATAATGAAGGTTGCCAAAGAAGCTGAATATCCAGTGAATCGAAAAGCTCATGAAAATCAGGAGATTGGGCATTGATCAAAGCATGAGTCTCTCCACCGCATCCACCGCAATGCATCCAGTAAAGGGTTAGGGACATGTGTTGGACCTCCTGTTTTTAAGCCATTGATTTTAGTTGAGCAGTTCTTCCACCTTCTTGGGCGCGCTGTATTTCATCTCTTTTCCAGCGGACAAAAGCAGGTTATTGACTTCCTGTTTAAGTTCAAGCATCCGTTTCTCCCTTTCGGTGGTGTTTGCCACCAGCAATTCAAAGCGCTTGTTGGCTTCCGATACCTCCTTATTGTGCCGGAGAATCTTTTCCGCTGCCTCTTTTCTCTCGGTAATATCGCGAAACGAGATACCAACGGCAATCACATGTTTTTCGGCATTTCTTATGGGGGAAAAAACAGATTCATTGTAAATGGTTTTGCCGTTCATAAAAACACCATCTTCGGACCTCAATCCTTCGCCTTTTTCAAAGACTTTGCCGATGCGTTGCGTCCAGGAATTCGCAAGTTCCGGTATATGGCCCAGAACAGTCTGTATGTTCTTACCTGATATATGATCCTGCTCTGTTAACAAATGATATGTTGCAGCCTGATTCGCAAACAGGCAGTTGTAATTTTGGTCCCAAACCAAAATGCAGTCCGATGTCGATTCAAAGATGGCCCGAAAGCGGGCTTCACTCTCTTTTAAATCGGCTTCACGTTTTTTTAAGGAAGCGGCCATCTCGTTGAAGGCCAATGTGAGATCACGGACTTCATCACTTCCCTTGGGAGAAATGTGTGTTTGCCAGTTTCCTTGTGCCAAATTCTTGGACGCGATACTCAATACTTCAATGGGGTGGGTAATTCTTTTGGCCACCGACAAGTAAATCACCATAACAAGCAAAATAGAGACGATGGCGATTGCCATAAAAAACCAACGAAGGTATTTCAGCGAAGATAAAATCTGAACCTTTGGGATGACCATTGCCATGGAGTAGTTGGCGGATCGTACGGGCGCAAAGATAATGGCCATCTCCTGACCGAGTTCAGGATCGGTAAAGAAAGCAAAGCCCT
>JAFDCA010000131.1 GCA_019313025.1 Deltaproteobacteria bacterium | reverse complement strand
TGGATAACGTCCCCTTTTAGCCAATTTCATCGTCCCCGATAATCGGGATTTTTCAACAGGCTCTGATTTTAATCCTCAAAATACTTAATGTATTCCTCCGGTTAAAATCTTCGCCCTCCTTGTACTTGAATAAAATTGAACATTTCCCAAAGGTCTCAATTTATTACATTGTATGGCATTTTAACTTCAGGTGATTTAAGCCAAAAAGTCTTTAAATGAAAAAAGAGTGGCAAATATTAAAGCCGGATATTCATTTGGTCGAAAAACTTTGCGGGATATTAAAATGCCATCCCATCGTTGCTTCAATCCTGGTCAACCGGAATATTACATCTACAAAAGATGTCTCAAATTTTTTCAACACATCCCTCGATCATTTAAGCCCTCCTTTTTCCATAAAGGATATGGATGCCGCGGTTAACCGAATTTCAGAGGCCATAACAAGCAAAGAAAAAATTTTGATCTTTGGTGATTATGATGTTGATGGAATTACCGCCACAACCCTTTTGTTGTAATTTTTCCTTTCAGTCAATGCGGATGTGTCTTACTACATTCCCCACAGAATAGCGGAAGGCTTTGGTCTGAAAAAAAACCACATTTCAGCTGTCGCGATACCCAATGGCATACATCTCATTATCACCGTAGACTGCGGATCCGATAGTCAAGATGCGGTTAAAGCCGCAAGAAACGCCGGAATTGATGTCATCATTACGGATCACCACATGATATCGGAGGAGATACCCTCTGCAATTAAGGTGATAAATCCCAAGCAAAACGACTGCCCTTCCGGTTTTCGTGATCTTGCCGGAGTCGGCGTCGCGTTTTATCTTCTGATTTGCCTTAGAAAAAAGCTACGAGACACAAACTTCTGGCAAGACCGTCCGGAACCCAATCTAAAAAATTACTGTGATCTTGTCGCCCTTGGCACCTTGGCGGATATGGTTCCTCTAACCCGCGAAAACCGGATACTCATTAAAGCAGGATTGAACATTATCCGTTCATCACACCGACCGGGTCTAAATGCACTGATTGAGACCTGTAGAATCAATAAACCTGCCATCGATGCCGATGATATTATTTTCCAGCTGGTCCCCAGATTAAACTCTGCGGGCAGAATCGATGAAGCGTCCACCGCTGTTGAACTTCTAACAGCAAAAAATACCAAGACCGCACGGAAAATTGCACATTCACTCGACCGCTTAAACCAGGACCGACGCCATATCGAAAACAAAATACTGACTCAAATCCACGATCACCTGAAAAAAATCCGCATCTGCTCCGAAAAAACACATTGGTCCTGATCCATCAAGATTGGCATTTAGGGATTCTCGGAATTGTTGCATCAAGACTTATGAAAAAATATTTTCGCCCGGTTGTGCTCATCACAACAGCAGACGGCATAGGAAAAGGATCCGCCAGGAGTATTCCTGAGGTTAATCTGTATGAGGGGCTGTCGGCTTATGCCGAGAGCATTGAAACCTTTGGCGGACATCCAATGGCGGCGGGCCTTGAAATCAGGACCGAAAATATAGAGCAGTTTAAAATACACTTTGAAGATATTGTGAGCCGTATCGCAAAACCAGTTGATTTTATGCCAAAAATCATCATAGATTGCCGGCTCGATTTTGTTAACATTTCAGACAAGCTGATGGATGAACTTGAATCGTTGAAACCCTTTGGTACTGCAAACCATGAACCCCTTTTTATGACGAAAGCGGTCCATATTGCATCATCAAAACCTGTCGGTCATCACCACAGGCAAATGGTATTAGAACAAAAGATAGGAAAGACTGGAAAAACAATCAATGCCATACAGTTTAATGTGGATACCCGAATTCCCCTGAAAGACACCTTTGATCAGATGGCTTACCGTCTTCGTTGGAACCGATGGAACGGCAGAAAGCGTGCTCAAATCATTATTGAAGAAACATAACATCGGCGGTTTAACATTTTTCTTGCAATAGACGGACCTCGGCATTATTATTGCGCTTGAAATATAAAGATAAAAATTGAAATTACACTATTTAATCGAAAAGGTAACATATCATGGCTAAAGTATTTCGACCCAGCAAACGTGAATCAAAGATTTTGTCGAGAATCGAGTCTTCAAAAGAATATGCCCGCAGAAAAGCCATCGAAAATGCGAGAGATCATATCGACCCCCTTTCTAATGCCATTGCCATGAAGCTTGTGGAGAATAATCTGGTTGAAACCACGAATAAAAATGTGCTCGAAGAGCAGATAACAAAATGTATCGACAAGTTGGGTCGCAGTGATCCATTTGATATCGACTACAAGATTGCACCATTTCGGCATATTGTGCAGCATCCAAATATCGTAAGTCTCTACGTGACCGCATTCGTAATAGAAACCCTGATCAATCATAAAGTTGTTGTCGATATTTACGGTTCAGATGAAGAAATATATCTTTGCATCAACCGGCAAGTTATGAAAATTCTGGCCTAACCATGCGTCCCTCTTTCCTTCCCAGGTTAGTGAACGGACCTTTTGACGATCCTAGTCTGTATATCCCCTTTCTTTATGAAAAACGTGCCATAATTTTTGACCTTGGAGATATTTTTTCACTTTCACCCAGAAATATTCTTAAAATCAGTCACATATTTGTTACCCATACCCACATGGATCATTTTATCGGGTTTGACAGACTGCTGAGACTTTTTCTAGGCCGTGATCAGGATCTTTATTTGTATGGTCCTAAAAACTTTATAAAAAACGTTGAGGGAAAACTCGCCGGATATTCATGGGACCTTGTCAAAAATTACACGAATCTTTTAGCCTTGCATGTCACCGAGGTACATGACGATCATCTTTTAACAAAGGATTACATTTGCCAAAACGGATTTATCCCCGCTTCAAAGGCGGCAAAACACCCTTTTAACGGGATTCTTTATAAAGAACCGTCTTTTTCAGTTGTTACCCAGATCCTTGACCACAGTATTCCATGTCTCGGATTCTCCTTGAAGGAACGATTTCACGTTAATATCTTGAAAGATGCTGTTGCTGGACTGGGGTTGGAAATCGGTCCCTGGCTAAGCGAATTCAAACAAGCGCTCTTTGATCAACAACACCCCGATTCAGAGTTTGAGGTTACATACGGTAAAAAACAACAGAAAAAAATGTTCATCCTGGGGGAACTTATCAAGCAAATTGCCCTGATAACGCCGGGCCAGAAGGTGTCATATGTTGCGGATGTTGTCTACAGCGAATCGAACATCGAAAAGATCGTTGAACTGGTAAAAGATGCCGACCACCTCTTTATTGAAGCGTCTTTTCTTGAAAAAGACAGAGATATTGCCGAAAAAAAATGCCATCTAACGGCCCGGCAGGCCGGTTTCATTGCAGGCAAGGCCGGAGTAAAGCATCTGATACCCTTTCATTTTTCACCCCGATATCAAGGACAGGGACACATGTTAAAAAAAGAGGCTATGGATGCATATCATCATACCTTGAAGCAGTCAAAGAAACCTTTGAAAAATGTGTAGGATACGCTGAAAGAATTATTAACAAGTTATCAACAAAAATCCTCAGCCATATTGATTAAATTTTAACCACTTTTGTGCGTTATTGACAACATTAACCATTTACAAAATGTTCAGAACTATCAACACTTAAAAACCCAAACGTTTATATATGATGTAACTTCTTTTTATAGCCGTTGCCAAAAATATGTTCCGATTGAATGAATAACGGTCACGATTTACCGTAAGCCGCCCGGATGATTTCGTTGAGGTCGGGAAGCTGTCTGAGCAAATTAGAGTGCGTTAAAGAGAACATCTTCGAAGTATTTCAAATTAAAACATAAGGTA
>JAFDCA010000130.1 GCA_019313025.1 Deltaproteobacteria bacterium | reverse complement strand
CCTTGGTATATTCGATACAAAGACCGGGGCAAGACGTACGATCCCTATTAGTGCAAGGCTGAAAAAAGTGTTTCAGCGCCGAACTAAAGAGCTTAATCATTATGATTATGTATTCACGAACAAAGGGAAAAGATATTACAAAGCCTTAATTACAACCCAAATGAAGGCGACTTGTGAAAAGGCTGGGATTATATATGGCGATAAACCAAAAAATGAGAAGGGTGAACGAATTGGTATTGTTTTTCATTGTCTGAGACACTCCAGAACTTCAAAATGGGTTGAAACTGGTTTTTCTGACGAGATAATCCGTAGAGCAACCGGACATAAATCACTTGAAGCCTATCAGCAATATATAAAACTCGATCCTTATGCAGTTATGAGGCTGGTTGGAAATCCAAAACCGGATAAAAACGGGAGAAAATTAGCGCAAACCCTTAAACCATAACTACCTTTTCCGTTTCATACAGACAGCAAAAAAACCATCCATGTTATGGAGATGGGGAAAAGTTTTTAAATATCCGTTGTCGGTTAAGAGAGAACGTGCCTTATACGGTAAACCTCCTGGATTTTTTTTTATAGCAAAATCTTTATGTTTATTCAAAAAACCTTTTATTACAGATTCATTTTCTTCGGGTTCCGTGCTGCAGACACAATAAACCAGGAGACCTTGAGGTTTAACTTGATGCGCCAGGTTGTCCAGAAATGTTGCCTGTCTTTTTGCGTGGCGAATCAAGTCCTGTTCCAATATATTCCATTTCGCATCCGGATTTCTTCTTAAAACGCCCAGGCCCGAGCACGGCGCATCCAATAAGATCCGATCATATTTGTTAATGGATTTATCTCCAACAGGTTCATTCAGATCATGGGTGGAGGGTGTGACCATTGAAATTCCGAGTCGGACCATTTCAGATTGAAGACGATGAAGTTTTTTAACATTGTTATCCATGGCAATCAGTTTTCCACGGTTGTTCATCATTTGGGAGATATGACCTGTTTTCCCGCCAAGACCGGCACATGCATCTAGAACCGTTTCGCCTGGCTTCGGGTTTAAAAGAAATGTAATCAGTTGTGCGGCTTCGTCCTGAACCTGGAACAGTCCATCTTCAAAGGCTTTCATTTCCGGGATAGATTTTTTTGGATTAAAGAAGAGGGCACCATCCGGGGCATATTTAGTATACTCAATATCTTGCACATCTTTTTCAAGAAATTTACACAATGTTTCACGGCGGATCCTCAACGTATTGCAGCGAACGGTTATGGGCGGTATGGTGTTGATGGCATCACAAAGCCAAACGGTTTCTTTCAAACCAAACCGATCCAGCCATCTTTTAAGCAGCCATTTTGGAAACGACTGTTTCACTGCCAACGCAGATGCTGGGTCTTGGTTCACATCGGGAAAGGAAACATGTTGATATTTTTTTGCAGCATTTCGCAAAAGTGCGTTGACAAAGCGAACAACATAAGGCTCGGTTACAGATTTTGCCATTTCAACGGATGTGTTTACCGCAGCCGATACAGGTATCCGGTTCAAATAGATGATTTGAAAAAGTGCAATCCGCAAAATATTCATCACTTTGGGATCGATTTGGTTCAAAGGGGTTTTGGAGAAATAATGGATGATCCAATCGAGTTTTGCCCGCCACCGAAGAACGCCGTAAACAATGGCCTGAAGCAATGCACGATCTTTTCTGGATAAGAAAGTTTGATGAGAAAGAACCTCATCCAATATGTTGTCTAAAGTTTTATTCCCTTGATCCAGAGTATTCAGGATATATAGCGACGTTTTGCGGGCGTTATTCACCATCGATTCTTTGGATTTCATGTCAGTGCAAATGTGTTCCAGGGGGTAATTTGTATCCCCGCAGGAAATCCTCAATTAAAAGACGCTTTCCAGACGCCTCCTGAATTTCCCTAATAGACAGAACACCTCTTCCGGTTGAGACCCACAGTTCATCGGGAAAGCCTTTTATTACGGTTCCGGGAGGTGCTTCGGTATCCGAAAAAATGGTCTTGGCCTTAAAAATTTTAAGGCGTTTTTTTTCATGAAAAGTAAAAGCACCCGGCCATGGCGTCATTCCGCGAATGAAGGCTTCAAGGGATTCGGCCGGCAGCTTCCAATCCATGCGACCGTCACTTTTTTTAAGCATGGGCGCATAAGTGGCCAGGGAATGATTCTGGGGTGTCGGATGGATGTCGCCGGTCTCGTAAGCGTTCAGGGTTTGAATAAGAAGGTCTGCCCCAAGATCAGCCAGACGGTAATAAAGGGTGTCTAAAGTGTCATTGGATGCTATTTCAAGTTTGGAAGAAAAGAGGATATCACCGGTATCCATTCCTTCGTCCATTAGCATCGTCGTGACACCAGTGACTTTTTCTTCATTAATGATGGCCCATTGGATCGGGGCTGGTCCGCGATATTTGGGAAGGAGTGATGCGTGAACATTAATGGTTGCAACTTTGGGTATTGTCAGTATGTTTTTCGGAATGATATGACCAAAGGCAACCACCACAATAAAGTCAGGGGAATTTTTTTCGATGCAGTTCGAGAATTCTACTGTTCGGACGGATGATGGCTGAATGACTGTATACCCCAGATTTATGGCCGCGTCTTTAACCGGGGAAGGCGTGAGTTTGCGTCCTCGACCTTTCGGCCGGTCAGGTTGGGTAACGACCAGAGTTACATCTCGATCATTTTTATGAAGGGCCTTTAAAGCAGGCACCGCAAATTGAGGCGTGCCCATGAATATGATTCCGGCCTTTTTTTTCATTTTTTTCTTAAGTTCTTTTGTATTTTTCTTTTGTACATCCCCCTTTTCAAAGAGCTGATGCGGTCTATAAACAAAATGCCGTTTAAATGGTCGATTTCATGCTGAAGGACCACAGCAAGGAAGCCTTCCGCTTCTATCCGCAAAGGTTTCTCGTTTCTGTCAAAGGCTTCAACGAGAATGGCGGCGGATCGTTTGACGTCGGCCCTGAAATCAGGGACGCTCAGACACCCTTCGTCTTCTGATAAGATACTCCCTTCACTCGATATAATTCTCGGGTTGATCAGCACCTGTAAAGATCGTTTTTCGTCCTTGGCTGAGACATCGTAAACAAGAAGACTTTTGTTAATCCCCACCTGTATGGCCGCCAAACCAATGCCAGGGGCCACGTACATCGTTTCAGCCATGTTTTCAATCAAGTCCTGGATCGTGCCATCGATGTTTTCAACCGGTTGGGTCGGCTGACTAAGGAATTTATCCGGATATGTTACGATTTCCAGTATCGCCATAGAATAACCTTGTTTTATAGTTTTATTTGTACAACTTGTTTATTGTTACTATTGATATTATATAATTTTATTTGAATCCGAATCGTTCGGGCGCGATACAAAATTAATCCTTTCTTCATAAGAAACCTGTAATATATTTACACTGGTTACCATTGCGGAAATAAGTCCCACAAAAACAACCGGGAATATTTGAATGGCATGATTGGCCAAAGTAAAACCGGCTGCGTCCTTGGATGAAATCCCAAACAGTAACAGTGCAAAAACGCCCCCTGCCTCCCAAATCCCCCAAAAGCCCGGAACAGAAGGGAGTGCGATAAAGAAACAGATGATGATCATGACCGCTGTAAGTTCAATAAACGACAATTCGATTCCCGGGCAACCCAATGACACCAAATAATACGAAAAGGCTGCAAGACCCCAAATAACAAGAGACAGACCGAAGCAGGCACATATTTTCATGGGGTATTTCACCAATGTAAATCCGGTGGCAACATTTTCAACAATACCCACCAAAGGTTCGCAAATTTTTTTTTGTATCTTCTGTTTAAAGTCAGATCCCGCAGAAAAAAATATCCTCGGAATCTGTGTGATGATATTAATTATCACAGTCCGGGTTTTGTTGAGAGCGACCAGGGCCATTCCGACAATAAGCACTATAAACAGTTTGAATGTTCCTCTGCCGACAGCCATAAGGGTTGCTTTATTGAGATGATACTTACCAAAAGTAATATCGAGATTTGGATCTATCTCAATTGAGGCTAGAAGTACCGCAAAAAGAATAATCAAGATGCCGGCATCAAACACCCGTTCAGCGCCAACCGTTGCAAGACCCGTGGTAAATGGAATATTTTCCTTTTTCTGTAAAATTACAGGCCTGGCCACTTCTCCCACCCTTCCCGGAAGGATACAATTGATCATGAAGCGAATCATCAAAGGATGAAATGACGCCCAGAATCCGACTTTACCGGCCGATTCAAGTATTATTTTCCACCGAAATGCCCTCAAAACAAAGCTCAATATAATAACCACAACAGCCGGTAATATCCATACATAATTGATGGATGCGAGATAGATAATAAGATCATCAAACGGGACATTTCTGAAGGCCAGAAAAAGCGCAAACAACGATACAACCAGCCCCAGAATCAGAGAAATCCCTATTTTTTTTTTCATATGCGTATCATCGAAAATCGGATATCTTAAAAAAACAGGCACCAGCGGGCTGTTGCCCAAATCGTGAAATGCTGACTCATAAAGGTTTATTAAAAAAACGTTTCAACGAGCATTCAAATATATTTTCGTCTGAGCAATAATCCGTTATGAAAGAATCTTGCGTGCCTTTACAATATCTTTTTTAATTTGATCAGACAGTTCAGCAATATTCGAAAATTTTTTTTCATCTCTAATGCGTCGCACAAAATTAACCCGGATTTTCTGACCATAAATGTTTTCATTAAAGTCGAGTATATGAACT
>JAFDCA010000129.1 GCA_019313025.1 Deltaproteobacteria bacterium | reverse complement strand
GTCCAGGGCTCAAAGATTCCGGTTTTAGCCTGACTCAGAAGGAATCTGCTTTATGGAAGGTTTACTTTAGAAAATAGATAACCGCATATGGACACTAATGAACACAAATATTATTATTGTTTATCCTTGGTTTTCCTTATCCTCATTCCTCTTTTCTCTTTGCTCTTTCTGTCTAAAGGTTTTGGCCATTGAAAAGCGGGATAAACAAGGCCCACAGGAACAAGTTTTAAAGATCAAATGAAGACTGAAAAAATTATCATACGCGGCGCAAGACATCATAACTTAAAAAACATAGATGTTGAATTGCCCCGGAACCAACTCATTGTGGTTACCGGTCTATCAGGGTCTGGAAAGTCAACTCTCGCTTTTGATACCCTGTATGCTGAAGGTCAGCGAAGGTACGTTGAATCCCTGTCTGCTTACGCTCGCCAGTTTCTTGAACGTATGGAGAAACCTGATGTAGACACGATCGAAGGACTGTCGCCGGCAATTGCAATTGAACAAAAAACCGCCAGCCACAATCCCCGATCAACTGTAGGAACAGTGACGGAAATTTACGATTATCTCCGTCTCCTCTTTGCAAGAACCGGCACGCCTCATTGTTATCTGTGTGGAAAACCGATTACTGCTCAAACACTCGATCAAATAGTTGACAGGGTTATGTCACTGAACGAAGGTACCAGGATTATGATTCTCGCGCCCCTTGTTTCAGGCCAGAAAGGCTCACACGATAAACTTTTTAAACGGCTTAAAAAAGAAGGCTTTGCCCGTGTCCGTATCAATGGGAAAACTTTGGAAATTGAAGCGGTCGGAAGGCTGGACAAGAACAAAAAGCATACCATTGATGTGGTTGTAGACCGTTTGATCGTAAAAGAAAAAATCCGTAATCGTCTTGCGGATTCCATAGAACTTGCCATGTCTCTGTCAAACGGCCTTATTACGGTAGACATCTTTGATGAAGAACCGATTTTATTTAGCGAAAAATCAGCATGTATCACCTGTGGTATAAGCTATCCGGATTTCACACCGGCAAGTTTTTCTTTCAACTCTCCCCAGGGCGCCTGCCCAACATGTGACGGCTTGGGTTCAATAACTGAATTTGACCCTGTCCTGATCATTCCCAATCACGAACTTTCTTTGAGACAAGGGGCGGTTGCTTTGTGGGCCAACAGAAACACCGTCCATTTTATAGAATTTCTAGATGCGCTTACCTCGCACTATGGTGTGGATATCTATACCCCTTACAAAGAACTTACGGATGTATTTAAAAATGTCCTTTTATATGGCTCAGGATCTGAACGAATTGCATTCTATTTTGAACGGAACAATCGCCGGTATACTTATAAAAAACCATTTGAGGGTATTATTCCGAAGCTTAAACGACGATACCTGGAAACAGAATCCTACCAGTCTAGAGAAGAAATAAAACAGTATATGAATTTTCGGTCCTGCCCAGAATGCCATGGCGCCAAACTAAACAAGGCCAGCAGGTCTGTTCGGGTGGGGGATCTCAACATATTCGAAATAACCCAATTTTCAGTAACGACAGCCCGTACTTTTTTTCAAAAACTAAAACTGACCGGCAAAAAAGAGATTATTGCAGCAAGAATTCTAAAAGAAATCAATGAGCGGCTCGGTTTTTTAGAAAATGTCGGACTTGGCTACCTTACCATCGACAGATCCGCATCCACACTTTCCGGTGGGGAGAGCCAGCGAATACGGCTTGCAACACAGATTGGCTCGAAGCTAACCGGTGTTCTTTATGTCCTTGATGAACCGAGCATCGGTTTGCATCAAAGAGACAACCAGCGTCTTCGCGAAACCCTCATTCAAATGCGCGATCTCGGCAATACCGTACTTGTGGTCGAACACGATGAAGAAACCATACGTGCTTCGGATCATGTTGTCGATATGGGACCCGGAGCAGGAATTAACGGGGGACATGTTGTATTTTCCGGTCCACCGAATGAACTTTTAAAAGAAGAAAAATCACTGACCGGACAGTATCTTTCAGGTCGCAAAAGAGTGCCGATACCCTTTAAGCGACGATCGGGTCATCGTAAAAAAATTATTATTCAAGAAGCATCTCAAAATAACCTTAAAAATATCCATGTAGAATTTCCCTTGGGATGCTTTGTCTGCGTCACCGGTGTATCCGGCTCCGGCAAATCGACACTTGTTCTGGAAACCCTCTATCGTGCCATGGCTCAGAGGCTTTACCACGCCAGGATGCCGGCAGGTACCTTCGACAACATATTGGGCATTGAGTATATTGATAAAGTCATCCATATTGACCAGTCACCCATTGGCAGAACGCCCCGTTCCAATCCTGGAACCTACACCGGTGTTTTTACCTATATCAGAGAGCTTTTTTCCAGAACACCTGAAGCAAGATTGAGAGGTTATAAGCCCGGAAGATTCAGTTTTAACGTTAAAGGAGGAAGATGTGAAGCCTGTAGCGGAGATGGTATTATCAAAATAGAAATGCATTTTCTGCCGGATGTTTATGTGACCTGTGATGTTTGCCACGGAAAAAGATACAACCGAGAGACCCTTGAAATTAAATATAAAGGGAAAAACATTGCTGACATACTTGGCATGACGGTAAATCAGTCCTTCACGTTTTTTAATAGAGTCAGCAATATCAAGAACAAATTACAGACTCTCATCGATGTCGGCTTGGGATATATTCATATCGGTCAACCGGCCACAACACTATCCGGCGGGGAAGCCCAACGGATCAAACTGTCTCGAGAACTTGGAAAAAAAGCAACGGGAAAAACCGTTTATATTCTCGACGAACCCACTACGGGACTCCATACAGATGATATTCGCAAATTACTTGATGTGTTATCAAGGCTTGTGGACGGAGGGAATACGGTCATTGTGATTGAACATAATCTGGATGTTATTAAAACAGCGGATCACATCATCGATCTCGGACCCGAAGGTGGCGATGAAGGGGGACATGTTGTCGGAATCGGGACACCGGAAGAAATCTCAAAATTAAACGACTCTTACACCGGAGAGTTTTTAAGAAAGGTTTTGGTACATTAATTTATTTAAATCCCAATGACCAAAATTCGAAAATCCAAACCCGCTTACCCCCGCTCAAGCCATACAATAGCAGGCGGGTTTAATTGTAATTTGGTGCTCGGAATTTGTAATTCTAGACGCAAAAATCCTTAACAGATTAATTTATCTCTGATTCACGCATTGCGGAACAGGCATGGCCAATCGAAGATCACGCATTGGAGGGAAGGATCAGGGTTTATTTAAATACTATAGCAGTTGCCAAAAATATGTTCCGATTGAATGAATAACGGTCACGATTTACCGTAAGCCGCCGGATGATTTCCTTTAGGTCGGGAAGCTGTCTGAGCAAATTAGAGCGCGTTAAAGAGAACATCTTCGAAGTATTTCAAATTAAAACATAAAAT
>JAFDCA010000128.1 GCA_019313025.1 Deltaproteobacteria bacterium | reverse complement strand
GTTAATGCAATGGGAATCGAAGAAAGGAATGAGCTTAATAGCTATTGGTGCCACTCTTTCTTTACAGCTCTGATCACGAAGTATTTGGCTAAGAAATTTTATAGTTATCTGGATCCTGAAGAGTTGTGGACCGCATCCATCCTCCATGATATTGGTAAATTGGTCTATATTAAATTTTTTCCTGATCATTACAAAGAGCTGAAACGGTATTGTAAACTAAATGGTTGTTTATTCTCGGAAGCAGAAGCGCATTACAAACTACCTGCCAGTTCCTACTTGGGTTCTCTGCTATGTCATCATTGGAGGCTCCCCAGCAAAGTTGAAGAAGCATGTAATTATCATAATCTATCCCATATATCTCGACAAGGTTCAGACTTTCAGACAGTAATTGCCCTGGGAAATCTTCTTGCGACGCTGTCCGAAGGCGAATTAAACGAATCCTGTAAAAACAGGATAAAAGAAGTCGCAGAGAATATTCTTAGATTGTCATCAGAAAATTTTATTTCAAACATGGCCGATGTTTATGATTTGAAATCAGAAGCAGAAAAATTTTTGAGAAGTTTATGATGAAGACATCTATCATAGGTATGGCATGTCACTAAAATCCCACCGGCACTTGATTATATCAACGGTGTCATCAATTTTATATAAGGCCATACCAACAATTGAGGTTTTTGTTAAATCCGTCCTTATGAATTAAGTTCTCATAAATCAGGGAAAAAAATTTAGGACGAACCCGAAGTCGTATTTAAAATATTTGTCTATAGCTGTTCCTATCGATCGATATTATCTCCGAAATCTTTTTGAGAAATGAATACACAATGATTTTCTGTATAAAATTTACGGATGTGCTGTCTCATGATACAAAGTCGTATCATTTTTATCGCTTAATGTGACACATCTTTTATTTGTTTAAAAATAATATTATGAAATAACTGACAGTTATATGATAGCCATACATTGGCATAGTTGTTGCTCTCTAACGATGTAAAATGTTTGTGCACGATAAGAAAATTTGCTGTCAACTTAAAGAAACGACAACTTAAAAAAGGAGGTACCTTATGAAAATCAACATAGAAAAAAACCTTGTCGAATTTACCCCAGAGAATCCTGACGAGACTATAAAACTTCAATCTTTATGGCGGATGATGGTTGATTGTGCCAGATTCAATAGAAAACTGGTGCCTATTGGAGAATATATTCCGCAGCAGAGTGAATTTGCCAGATTTGTCATCGAAGGTGAAAAGGATGCCAGGGTTGACGATTATCCTGAAGTCTATGTTGATGAAGATTGTCAATGCATTTGCTATACATGCAATAAATATGTAATGTTAAAAAAAGGTGAAAGAATCCCCCCTTGCTGCGGAAAACTCATGGAAGCATTAGATTAATAAAATAAAATCACTCTGTAGGCTATTTATATCGTATCTGCATATATCCACCAAAAAGGCAGGGAAAGGACATCGACCTGCCTTTTTGATGGGATAGCTATTCCCATTATTAAGTCCCCTTTTTCTGTCAATATACTCATATAAACACTTGCGTGTCAACGGTGTAACCCGAACTTGGCTATAGACCCGCCTTGAAAAAAGGAGAACATCTGGTTTGGCGGGGATCACAAAAAAAATTAACTTGTGTATTCATGATGCCGGGGTTATGATTGCCGCATGGACCCAGATCTCACACTTCGTCGAAAATATGCTCTCAAGGCTCATGGACGAACGGTGGTTTTGACTAAAATGGCCTATGAAAAGCACAGCCATGTGATGATGAAAGCCTTTCTTTGGGCGCTTTATTTGCCGGAATATCCTGATATGCTATTAGAAAGATTCGTCGATGACCGGTATAAACCGGATGTCGTTGTCGTGGACGATCTGGGCACTTTTCGGTTTTGGGGCGAGGCGGGTCGCCTATATCTCAATAAAATTCGATCCCTCATCATAAGATATCGTACGACTCATTTTGCCATAGCGAAATGGGACCAGTCCCTGGATGCTTACGCAAAGGCATGTAAAGATGCCGTTGCCGGTCTCAAACGAACCCGGCCGATCGACCTGATTCATTTTTCCGAAGACAGCCCTGAACGCTTCATCGACAGTGATGGAGAAATCCATATTTCACACAGTGACGTTAAATGGACCAGAATTCTTTAATACCGTTTGTCCAACGGAAAAGCTTTGCGGGATATCCTCAATAAATCGGTTTCTCTTTACCAGTTTGGATCATTGAGATCACCGGTGAAACAAGAAGCTTTAAATATCAAAAACCTGGAATCGTATTTAGGGCCAATCGGATTTACCCTCATTGGAGCCGTTGCCCCGCTTAATTGGGTGTTGTTGTCTAAGATTCTTAGGGGTATAAAAGTGAGAAGAAATATGGTGCGATTTATTCTGGCACTATCCCTCAGTGTTCTTTCCGCTTGCGCACCTACCCGGTCGATTTGGGATAAAAATGGAGCAGGGCAAACGATCCCCAGGAGCGATATGAAACTATCGGCTGAATATTTTCGTATCGATCCCCGAAATCCCAGCCTTTACTGGTGGGATCAGGATGTGATTGTTAAGGGCGATGTTGTCAAAGACATGGTGAAACCTATATTGAACAGGCCTACTTTAAATCGATACAGGGAGCACTAAACGAAATTTTAATCGGCAATGCTTATTTCCTGGCTTCACCGGTGTTTATCGAGACACTAAAGGATACAGCGCGCAGATGCGTAAAGGTCGTCATATTAACCAACAGCCCTGATACCAACGATCAGCCAATACTTACCATCGTGGGGCGAGAGTATTATGATGACATTTTGGCCGCTTTACGCCGAATACGAATTCGGACTTTCAAAGATCAGAGAGAAGCGTATAGCATTGGAAATAAATATTGTCCAAAACCACGGAACGCTTTCAGATGCCGAGGCTATCGATTTGTTAAAAGAAAAATTGAGGATAGACGCTGACGAACTTAAATTTAAACTGTCTTGCGTAGGCAAATTCATGCAGGTGTTGCCCGGACGAAAAGTCGTCAGATTCTACCAGGTCGAGAACCGGTTTGACACCGCCGCTAAATCTGAACTTTATCGAAATATCCCGGTGATTAGGTAGCCTTCGCTTATCTTCATAAACACCGTGGGCACCATATAAACTATTACGGTTCTATTAGATCCTTAACATTCTAAAGATTGGAAAGGTACTGCATGCGGGTCCATCTTACAAGAAGAGAGATCCTAAAAAGGATTACCAATTATCTATCGGCTTTTTTTCTTACATCTTTTTTCTCTATCAAAAAGGCCATGGCCGGAAAGGCCTTTGGTACGAACGGGAGGTTGGCGCACAAGATGAACTTGCCTATACCCAGATTAAAAGGAGACGTCTCTGTAGAAGAGGCCATTAAGCACCGTAGAACCATTCGGTCATATCTGTCAACGCCACTAACCATGGAACAACTCTCGCAAATTTTCTGGGCGGCACAGGGGATTACCGAAAACAGGGGCTACAAACGATCGGCTCCGTCCGGTGGTGCGTTATACCCTATGGATGTCTATGCGGTGATCGGTGATAATGGCGTAGAGGGACTACGGGCGGGTATCTATCATTATGATCCCATTAGACATACTGCAATATTGATAACAGAAGGGGACTTCAGAAAGGAATTGGCCCGGACAGCGCTCTCGCAGATGTGGATGGCAAGAGCCCCGTTAAATCTGGTGATCACTTCGGAATATAGCCGGATTACGGGCAAATACGGTTCCAGGGGAGAAAGATATGCCATGATCGAGGCAGGTCATGTTGGTCAAAATATTTTTCTCCAGGCGGAGGCACTGGGCCTGAGAGCCGGAATTGTCGGTGCTTTTCATGACAATGATGTGATTCGGGTCATGAAAATCAAAAGATCCCACGAACCCTTGCTCATCTTGCCAGTGGGATACAAGGCGTAGAAGACCCTTTGGAGCTGGATCAAGCTATGGATCATTTATTTTAATTAAGGAACCAGAAGGATTTCATAGAATTTTATCCCTTAGTATTTTATGATCACCCGGAGTAATGCACCTCTTATAATTGCGGTGTTTGCTCTCCACCGGTTATTTATTTTTTGACCTGATGAGATCGTTATACTATATTCCCGGTGTTATCGAATTTCTAAGCCGCAAGAGGATATTCAATTATGATGAAAATCAATATTGAAGCAAACACTTATGTATATCCAAATCCGGTAACATTGGTGGGCACAGAAGTTGAAGGACGGGCCAATTTTATGGCCCTTGGCTGGGTGTCTCGTGTCAACGCGAAGCCTCCTCTTGTCGGAATTGGTGTCAATCGGCTTCATTTCACCGCAAAAGGAATCCAAGAAACAAAAACTTTCAGCATAAATTATCCAAGTGCTGACATGATTGAAGTTAGCGATTACTGCGGAATCGTGTCTGGAAAGAAGGTGGACAAATCTAATGTTTTAGAATTTTTTTACGGATACCTTAAGACTGCCCCTATGATGACGGAATCCACATTATGTATGGAATGCAAACTTGTTGATACAATTGAATTGCCTTCGAACCATTTTTTTATCGGCGAAATTATTGCAGCCTATACCGAAGAAAAATACCTGACCGATGGTAAACCCGATATCAAAAAAATGAATCCTTTGCTTTTAACAATGCCGGACAACCGTTACTGGACAGTCGGTGAATATGCTGGAAAAGCATGGAGCATCGGAAAGAAATTAAAAAAATAAAAAGGCCATGAAATGAAAAAGGTTTTTGTAGACGATTCCAATATAGCAACGGTAATTTGTCCAAAGTGCGGACTTGAAAAAAATATAGACGTGACGGGTTTCACTGATACTCATAAACGGTTGAAGGCCACGTGTAAGTGTGGCGAAGTTTTTCGGCTCACCTTGGAATATCGAAAGCATTACCGCAAGAAAGTCAGGCTCCATGGTGAATACTTTATTCAAGGGAAAGATGAAAGAGGAGAAATTGTCATTGAAGACATTTCAGCGAGCGGCGTTCGATTTGCTTGTCTTAAACCACACTATATTTCCAGAAATGATAGCGTGGAATTAAGATTTACTTTAGACAATCCAATGAGAACCAAAATTCAAGGGCTCGTTAACATTGTTTGGATCATAGATCGCAATATCGGTGCACAATACATCGATCCAAAATCACTTGAAAAGGATTTGGGATTTTATCTGAAAACATAATTTGATGTTTGGAAACCAAGGAACATCCATAAATAAATATCTTTCCCTATAAGATTAAACAACAACGTCGGCACCTGAAAAGAACGTGATAGCATCAGATTACCTGAACCAAATAAATCAATATAATATTCGTCAAGCATGGCCTAATCCAGAGAGATGCGCACTGCTGGTAATCGACATGCAGCAATATTTCCTGTCTATTCTTTCACCGATCCTAGATAGAGTTCTCTCCATTATTGAAGCGTGCCGTTCCAGAAATGTCAGAACTATCTTCACCAGACACGGACACGCGGATGTTGCCGAAGATGGAGGGATGCTTGCCAAATGGTGGGGAGACTTAATCGAGTGTGGATCAAAAGACTGGGAACTTATCAAATCTTTAATACCGACTCATACCGATAGGATCATCGATAAGAATCGATACAGCGTTTTTAAAGGAACAGATTTGGATAAAAGCCTGAAGTCAAAAAAGATTGAAGAGCTTATAATTACCGGTGTAATGACAAATTGTTGTTGTGAAACGACCGCTCGAGATGCTTTTGTTAGAGACTATCGCGTTTTTTTTGTTTCCGATGCAACAGCCACCGTAAATGATGAACTGCACGTCGCATCTCTGAAGAATTTGGCGTTTGGCTTTGCGCATATTGTATCGACAGAGTCGCTGTGCCGCTATTTATTGAAACACAATCTATGAGAAAGAAACCTGAAAAAAACGAACTCATTGCTTTAATAAAACGGCATTTGTTTTTCCTATCTCCAAAAAATGTTTATTCCGCTTAAAGGACATTAAGACAGATCATTGTGTTAGCGTATTTGTTATTTGGTGTTGGTTTTGTGCTTTTAATCAAGGGTGCGGACTTTTTGGTTGACGGTGCTTCGTCTATCGCAAGGCGATTGAACGTTTCAGACCTGGCCATTGGCCTAACCGTGGTTGCTTTTGGCACCTCAACACCCGAATTGTTCGTAAATATTATTGCCAGTGCGAAAGGCAACACCGATATTGCCATTGGAAATATCTTGGGCAGTAATATCGCCAATGTGTTTCTCATCCTTGGTGTCTCATCCATCATTTATCCACTGAGCGTTACCAAAGGCACCGTTTGGAAAGAAATTCCATTGAGTCTTTTGGCAGCGTTTATTTTAGGCGTCATGGCAAATGATCACTTGATCGATAAAAGTGACTTTTCGTCTCTGACTCGCATTGATGGTTTGATCCTTTTGTGCTTTTTTACGATTTTTCTGTATTATTCATATGGAATTGCTAAAGAAATTGAAGGTATGGAACAACATGTTCAGGTGGAACAAAAAGGAATGGCAAAATCCTTTTTCTTTATTGGCAGCGGTCTTGCCGGGTTGACGTTGGGCGGAAAATGGATTGTAGACGGTGCCATTGTTATGGCCAAAAACTTAGGAATGAGTGAGTCATTAATCGGTTTGACCATCGTTGCAGTGGGCACATCGCTTCCAGAATTGGCGACCTCTGCTGTCGCCGCTTACAGACGAAACGTTGAAATTGCCGTAGGGAACGTCGTTGGATCAAATATTTTTAATATATTTTTTGTCCTCGGTATCAGTTCGATAATTAAACCACTACCTTTTCAAATCAAAAACAACCTGGATATCGGTACTGTAATTCTGTCAAGCCTGCTTTTATTTTTGTTTATGTTCACAGGCAAAAAGAGATCTTTGGATAGATGGGAAGGGGCCGTCTTTCTGTTGCTGTATACGGCTTACATTGTTTTCCTTGTTTTCAAAGAATAATGAATATATTATATTTTCTTAAAGCGAATTTTAAAAGGAGGTTAAAAAATGAAAACTAAAAAAGAAGAATTTGCATGTGCACTTTGCGGCTATACTGCTGATGGAAAATTTAAAGGAGATATCTGCCCTCAATGCAGTCAAACTTACTGGAAATGTTCTAAATGTGGATTTCTCATAACGGCCTCAATACCCCCGGACACATGCTCGCAGTGTAATGAGAAGTGCGATTTTCTCAACGTCACTTGCTACACCCCGGAATGCGGAGGCCCCGGACATATTGATCCAAGGTTATAGTGGAGATTTCGCTACCATCTTGATGGTTTAATATCGTCGACACAAAAATCTATTTTTTGTGCGTATGGATCTCTTTAAGCAAACGATTCACCACCCGAACGGTATTCAAATGAATATCCACGGTATCGTCGATCTTGGGAGCGTAACCTCCTCCCAATACGATCGCTACGGGAATCGACAGCCTTGTACACAGACTCATTACGTAGACATCACGATCCATCAGGCCTTGTTTGGTAAGTAAAAAGCCGCCCAAACGATCTTTCTTGAACGGATCCGCTCCGGCCAGGTAAATCACAAGGTCGGGGCGATGCTTTTTAATCAGATCCGGCAAGACCTTGAGGTGTTCCAGATACATTTCATCGTCTACCCGCAAATTCCCGTGAAGACTGATATCATAGTTGCTGTAAGCTTTCTGATAGGGATAAATGTCATCCTGGTGGATACTGAATGTAAAGACCGTATGGTCTCCCTGGAATATGGAAGCGGTGCCGTTGCCCTGATGTACGTCACAATCAACGACCATTGCCCGGTCGATGTAACGTTCCACCTGAAGTTTGCGAATTGCCACCGCTATATCGTTCAAATGGCAAAAGCCTTCCTCGTGGCTGGCAAAAGCATGATGAAATCCTCCACCCAAGTTCATTCCCATCCCTTTTTCAAGAGCGATTTTGCATGCCAGATACGTACCCCCGCAGGCCACCTTTAATTTTTTAAAAATGTTCCAGCTGATGGGATTTTCTCCATTGATTAAACCTATGGGGGTTAGCGCCAAATGATAGAGGCGCGCCATATATCCGCGACTATGAACCAATGTCAAATCCCGGTCGTAAAGTGGACCGGATTGTATGAAATCATCCGGTGTTAAGATTTTTTCTTCGAGGATTCGGTTATAAATCAAAAAATATTTTTTTACCGGGAACAAGTGCCACCAGAGACCCACTTGGTATTCATCGTTCCAAACGAAATTGGCATGGGTTGGATCTTTTTCGAGCAGGGTCTTAACTGACAGCGGGGATTTGGGAACTTCAAATTTAGGGGCCGGCCAAAACTTGCCGCTTACGATTACAAGCCAATAGACCAGCAGGAAAGATCCCAGACACAATCGCCACTTTCCACCGTTACTTACAAAAAGATACATCATGATAATAAAAAGGATGATTTCTGTTATGGAAATAGGAAGCCTGGTGTGGCCGAGAAGTTCCTCATGAATGTATGTCATGTTTCCATGCCTTTCGATGAATGATGATGCCGGATATTTTCCCAATACCCTTATCGGCTTGATCCAAGGTTTCAATCCATTCATGGATGATAAAACCCCTAAATTATATCAACATTGCCGAAGTGGATGCAGAAGAATATGATCATCATTTCTTTCCTTATTCTAACCTGCTCGTAAAAATTAAATATACTATTTAACGGTTCTTTTCAATCCAGTTTAAATTTGAAGTTTCTACGGCTTGCCGGAACAAGGTGGACTTGTCCGCCGATCGGTTTGGCGGAGAGTCCGATTTATCGGGGTTGGATTACACCGGGAATTTCTCCATCCAAAGTCGAAACGACCTGCTTTTCTGTTCAAATCAAACCCGTCACGATGTGACGCAATTTTTCTTGACTTGGGTGATTTGATATTTATGTTCTATGCAATTGTTCACATGTCCTATGAAACCGTTCTTTTCAATTAATGAAAAAAGGAGAAATAAAAATGAAAACATTGAAATTTATATTCAGATTATATTTCATATTTTCAGTGGCTGTGTTTATGATGATGCCGCACGTTTCATTCAGCGCCACAGGCTCTTTGGTTACGTATCATGTGAATGGTCAATCTTATGAGGGATATTACGTTACCCCTTCAAATCAGGCGCCTTTGGTGTTGCTGATTCATGATTGGGATGGACTCACAGAATATGAGATCAAACGGGCCGATATGCTCGTTGAATTGGGATATGCTGTTTTTGCTGCGGATCTTTTTGGGGCTGGAGTACGACCCACCGAAGTGACGGATAAACGTCAGCACACCGGAGAACTTTATAAAAATAGAGAGAAAATGAGGGCTTTGATGAGCGCGGCTTTGGATACGGCGAAAAAAAGGGGCGCCAAGATCGAGAATGCGGTTGCTGCAGGGTATTGTTTCGGAGGGGCGGCAGTGCTTGAATTGGCACGGTCAGGGGCAGATCTTAAAGGTTTTGCGACTTTTCATGGTGGTCTAAAGACGCCGGATGGACAAAATTATGCCAAAACCCGGGGGGAAATTTTGATTATGCACGGGTCGGCGGATTCGAATATTACCATGGACCAGTTTGCTGATTTGGCCAAAGAACTTGAGTCGGCCGGGATTGCGCATGAAATGATCACCTACGGTGGTGCACAACATGCTTTTACCGTTTTTGGCGAAAACCGTTATCAAGAAGATGCAGACAAAAAATCATGGAAGCGTTTTCAAGAATTCCTTTCGGATAAACTTAAAAATTGACATTAAACATCATCGGGCTTTGCAGGCCATGACACATTTTAAAAGTTTCTAGTTCACACATGAAAATGGTTACATTATGTTTACAAAATTCATGTGACATCATTTTTATTAGAGGCAAATCCATTTATAGGGTTTGCCTCTTTGATTTTTTATGGATTTTGGGATATGTCGATAGAAGTCGATGGTTATAGGCTAGCTTTCTCGTATTTTCGACATAAATTGAATGTCGCCTCGTATGCTTTTCAAAGACCATTTAAATGAAAAGGGGACAGCCACATGATCAAAGAGATTACCGTGCAAGCGCTTAACACAGAAAAATTTATCGATGAGAAGGTCAAAGAAATTCAAAAAGTTGTTAGGGACGGAATGGCGATCAATGCACTCTCGGGAGGCGTTGATTCGTCCACGGTCACGATGCTCGGCCATCGTGCGTTAGGGAAGCGCCTTAAGACCGTATTTATCGAAAACGGCCTGATGCGTGAGGGAGAGTCCGAAAAGGTTGTCGGTCTTTTTAAAAAGCTTGGGGTTACGGTTGACGTTGTCGATGCAAAGAAAGAGTTCTTTGCCGCACTCAAAGGAATTAACGATCCGGAAGAGAAGCGCGAAGCGATTACCCAGGCTTTTTACCGAGACGTATTCGGACGCCTGGTCAAGGAAAGTGGCGCAAAACATCTTCTCCAGGGAACCATATTGACCGATATCGACGAGACCGTCGCAGGGATCAAACGACAACACAATGTGTTCGAACAGCTCGGAATCGACCCGGAAGAGACGTTTGGCTATCACATCATCGAACCCCTCATTCAGCTTCGCAAAGACGGCGTTAGAAAGGTTGGTGAAGCTCTGGGGCTGCCTTCAGAGGCATTTGAACGCATTCCTTTTCCGGGTCCGGCACTCGCGGCACGCGTGATCGGTGAAATAACCCCGGAGCGCATCGAGACGGTTCGAAAGGCGACCGTCGTGGTTGAACGATTGCTCAAGGACACCGGTGCATTCCAGTATATGGCGATCCTGCATGAAGACCGCGTTACCGGCATGCGTGACGGACTGCGTGATTTTGGTCAGCAGATCGAGGTGCGTTGCTGGGAGAGTGTCGACGCTCGGGTCGCAACACCGACCCCCCTTTCTTTCAAAGTCTTAGAGGACCTTGCCAGCGAGGTTATTCGGGATGTGCCGGGAATTGTCAGTGTTACATACAACATAGCACCGAAACCCCCTTCGACCATTGAAGCGGTCTGACGATAATGAACGCTTCAGGAAACCGAAATGTTTGGGTTATGAAATAAAAAGGTCTTTAGTCGAAAAGTTGGGATCACTCGTGAGATTTACGCCGAGTCGCCTCAATCCGGCCTCATCGCCCGGTGTAGGGATATGGGTCATATGGACTTCACACCCACGGATTTCCTCCAATTTTTCCATAGCCAGCTGGGCGGCAGGGTTCACGGTCGCGCTGATACTGAGGGTGATGAGGGTTTCCAAAAGGTCGAGGCTGAGGGTCTTTTCATTGAGCACTTTGGTTTTGAGATTTCGAACCGAATCGACGATGTTGGGCGGCAGCAATTTAATCTTGGCCGGGATTTCGGCCAAATGCTTAATGGCGTGTAAGATAAGGCTTGAAGCCGCGTGAAATTGCGGTGAGTTGTTTCCGGTCACGATGGTGCCGTTCCCGAGGTCGATGGCCGCACCACAAAAAATACCTTCATTGCCCTTGCCGTTCTCCCGGCCCTTTATGGCCGCGGTGCGCGCCGGTTCGACCACCCGTCGGTATTCCAGGTCCAGGTTGAAGTCTTTGATCAACAGCTCAACCCGCTGAACCGTTTCCTTATCCGTCAAACCCATGACATATTCGCACCGATAGCGGAAATACCGCCGAATAACTTCCTGTTTGGCAGCTTCCTGTGTCGCTTCATCGTCTGTGATGGCAAAGCCGGCGCGATTGACCCCCATATCCGTGGGAGATTTGTAAAACGGCTCGCCACCCCTTATTTTTTTCAATATTCGCTTCAAAACAGGGAACACTTCCACGTCACGATTATAGTTGACGGTTTTCTGATTATAAGCCTCCAGATGAAAAGGATCTATCAGATTAAAATCCCGGATATCAGCGGTGGCGGCTTCATAGGCCATATTCACCGGGTGCTTGAGAGGCAGATTCCAGATCGGGAAGGTTTCGAATTTTGCATAACCCGCCAAAACACCCCGTTTGTATTCATGGTAGACCTGTGAAAGGGAGGTGGCCAGTTTTCCGCTGCCAGGTCCGGGTCCGGTCACGATGACCAGTGGTTTATCGGTTTCGATATATTCATTGGCACCGTATCCTTCATCACTGACAATCAGATCGATATCCGTCGGATACCCCTTGGTGTATTGATGGGTGTAAACCCGAATGTTTCTTCTTTCCAATTTATTTTTGAACTGCAGGGCCGACGGTTGGTTTTCAAAACGGGTAATAACAACTCCTAAGACGTCGATTCCCCATCCCCTGAGATCGTCGATGAGTTTGAGGGCATCGGAATCGTAGGTGATCCCAAAATCAGCCCGAATTTTTTTCCTTTCGATATCGCCGGCATAAATACAAAGCAGGATATCGGCTTTGTCTTTTAACGCTTGAAGAAGTCTCATTTTTACGTTGGGATCATAACCCGGCAACACCCGAGATGCATGATAGTCAAATAAAAGCTTGCCACCGAATTCAAGGTAGAGTTTGTTATCAAATTTTCTTGCACGTTCAAGAATTTCAGATATTTGCTCCTGGATATATTTCTCATTGTCAAACGCCGTATTTGCTGCCATGCTCTCTTCCTTATTCTATTTTAGAATCATAAACATTAACTTTGCCCGAGGGGATTTTTACCCCATGAAATATTTATCAGCGAAAATTTTAAGTGTGGCTAATAATAAAATCAATATTTTTTTTAAACTTAATATAATTGGCGTTATATCTTGGTGCAGGAAATGGGGCATGTCGTCGACAAGCTTGAATACAAGCCATCTCAAAAATACATCTAACGCCCAATTTCGGTGCTGGCCTGCATAACGGGACTCCGCTTTTTCATATGTCACACAATGACGCCCACGACGTCTCGCACCAGCGAAAGTTGGGATTTCGCAAAGCTTGACTTGCTTCCGAACGTAATCTGCATTTTTAAGATGGCGTGTAGAATTTATGGGCCAATCTTACGTCCGGGGTTTGCTGTGTTTTTCAGCCTTTACATTCGGGCCAGCAGATGCAAAACGTTATCAATTTGTTCCGGTGAAATGTAGATGTGGGGTGAAAACCGAACCCTTCCAAGGCGTTCGGCCACCACAATATGGTTTTTTTTGAGATGTCGCATGATGACATCCGTTGTGACTCCCGGTTTTTCACAGGCAACAATTCCTGTGGGATAATTTTGGAAGTGATCGGAAAAAACCTTAAATCCGCTATCAACCAGACCGTCTCTTAAATAAGCGCAAAGCTCATAGATACGCTCCCGTACAGTCAAAAAACCGATATCTTGGAGAAATTCAAGAGCAGTTTCAAAATAAACCCAGTCATTGAAATTGGCGGTTGAAATGGTGAACCGATCTGCTGTGGGTTTAAGTTCCGATTTGTAGGGAAGAAATTCTTTGTCATTTATCACGGATGACGTTCCAATAAATACCGGGTCAAGATTGCTCAGCTTTTCCTTGGAGACAAAAAGAACCCCAAGTCCAAGGGGACCCAATAACCACTTCCAGGCTGAAAACGCCATGTAATCAATATTGGCGGTTCGGATATCCAAGGGTTGCATGCCCACCCCTTGGGCCCCGTCAACCACAAAATCGATGTGGTTTTCTTTGCACAATTTACCCACTTGTTCTAATGGGAAAGGCATGCCGGTACACCAGTGAACCGCCGACAACGAAATCGCACGGGTTTTTTTGTTTATCAACCTTTTCAGTGCCTTTAGAAATGTTTCAGGAGATGTTTCCATGGGTGCAATTACCAGGTTGACACCTTTTTTCTCCAGATGTTGCCAGGGATAAATATTGCTTGGGTATTCGTTTTCGAGAAGGATGACTTCATCTTCTGCAGATAGGTTTAATCCGTGTGAGATAAAATTCATCCCTTCGGCGGTATTGTGTATAAGGGCCAGTTCATCGGGCAGGCAATTTAAAAGTTTTGATAAAATATTTTTTATATTGTTATGGACCTTTGAATAGCCGGCCACCTCGGTGAAAACGCCTTTTCGGGCGTAACCCTCAATGTATCTGGAAATTGCTCGCACAATATGGATTCCCGCTGGTGTCGTACCGCAATTGTTCAGCCAGATCATCTCCTGGTTGACAGGATAGGCCGTATAAATCGGATTCCAGTTCATTTATCATCATCTCCTGAGTTAATTCATTATGAAATCATCAAAGCAAAGCGACTCATTTGGCACTTACGCTTGTCCGCCGATGTATTTTATTGGACGTTCCTGCCTTCGAAGTTTGATGGATTCGTCACTTCGAAATTGTCGAATTTTAACAAAAACAGCGCCTAACAAACGCTAACCAAGGCCTGGTTTTTGAACCGAGATCTTTACATACTGCATTCATTTGACAAAAAAGTCCAGGTTTTCTAAATCTTAACAAAGGATTCCGGCCATCCCAAAAATGGCTCATTTTGATTTTGCTGTCGTAATTCATAATAGGTGCCACTAATTTTGTCATCTATAGCAGTTGCCAAAAATATGTTCCGATTGAATGGATAACGGTCACGATTTACCGTAAGCCGCCGGATGATTTCGTTGAGGTCGGGAAGCTGTCTGAGCAAATTAGAGCGCGTTAAAGAGAACATCTTCGAAGTATTTCAAATTAAAACATAAAAT
>JAFDCA010000127.1 GCA_019313025.1 Deltaproteobacteria bacterium | reverse complement strand
GGGGGAACCGAACGAATGCACACATACCCGATATGCAGGCCGGAATCGATTCTGCAATTAGTTTTTATACAGCAATAATAAGCGGTATTACATTTATAATTGATTCATGCGGCATTTTGGGTGATTATTCCTCCATGAGCTATGAAAAGTTTGTGATTGATGAAGAAATGATCGCAATGGTCAACCACATGCTGAAACCGATAACCATTTCAGAGAAAACAATTAATCTTGACCGAATTGGACAGGTGGAAATCGGTAAAAAAAAAATCGTCTATACAAAACCGACCGAATTGTTCCGAGATGAACACTTTCAGTCAAAACTACTCAATCGATTGGATTACAAAGAATGGAAAGCTGCGGGCATGAAAAGCATTTCTGGCGCTGCACAAGAGATCGTTAAGAACCGAATCGAATCCTATGAAAAACCCGAAATCGATAGAATGTCTGAAAAACAGCTTTCTCGTTTCGTGGAAAAAAGAGTGAAAAGATAACCCTTATCGCATGAAACATATAAATAAGGAGGTGCTCAAATGGCAAAAGTTACAGAATTAAAAAAATATGGAAGTACTTCAAGAATTCAAAATTTACGTAATCAATATGTAAATGCCAAGGTGAACGTGTCCCTTGATAGAGCGATCACATACACAAAAATTTACAAAACGACCGAAGCGGAACCCATGGTATTGAGACGAGCAAAGGCATTTAAAGCGTATTGCAAAACAAAACCCATAAGAATTGAAGAAGGTGAGCTCATTGTTGCGAGTTCTGGAGATCGCCCCAGGGTGGCTGTTATTTGTCCGGAGATCCATGCTAGTTGGTTTGAAGAAGAGCTAGACACAGTCTCCACCCGTTCTCAAGATCCCTATTACCTTGATTCCGAAAATAGAGAGTTATGGGAAAAGCATCTTTCATCTTATTGGAAAGGAAAAACCGTTTTTGACTATTGGTTCGCCCAAGTTCCAGCTGAAACAAAAAAGTTATCCTACGACACCGGTGTAATTGACTGTCTGCTAAAAAGCGAGAGTGGTCCGGGATACCAAACCCCTGGCTTTCAAGAAATCGTTCTGGAGAAAGGATTTGGCGGTATAAAAAAAGATGCAAAAAGGAAAATTAGAGAGCTTGATCCGGCTGATCCGGATAACTATGACAAACTAAATTTCCTTAAGGCCGTCGTTCTATGTTGCGATGGGATGTCTATATTAGGCGAAAGACATGCCCGGTTAGCTAAACAGTTTGCGAATGAAGAAAAAATCCGGAAAAGAAAAAAGGAACTGGAAAAGATCGCTGAAGTATGTACACAAGTGCCAACCAATCCCCCAAGAAATTTTTACGAAGCGGCTCAGATGGTCTGGTTTGTGATGATGACAATCCAGATCGAGGCCACAGCAGATTCTGTAGCAGTCGGTCGTTTCGATCAGTTCATGTATCCTTATTACGAGAAGGATATCGAACAGAAAGCATTGACGAAAGATCAAGCACTAGAGCTTATCGAAAATCTTTGGCTAAAACTTTATGGGAATATATGGCCGCTCAGTGAAGCTGCCGCATTTTACTATTCGGGATATCATCCTTTCTGTGCCTTAACAATTGGAGGAGTTACACCTGATGGGAAAGATGCCACCAACGATTTGTCTTATTTGTGCATACAAGCAACGATAAATCTAAAGGTAACACAACCTTCTCTCGGTACTCGAATTTACAAGCAAAGTCCGCAAAAATTTCTCTTGAAAAACGCCGAACTGGTCCGGGAAGGTCTGGGTTTCCCAGCTTTTCACAGCGATGAACCGGCAGTAAAGATGATGCTCAAAAAAGGGGTTACGATGGAGGAAGCCAGAAACTGGAATACACTTGGGTGCGTGGAACCGAGTCTTGCCGGAAAGCTCCACCAGTGGTCAGCATCAGGCAATTATAATTTTGCTTCAGCCGTAGAATTCGCCCTATTTAACGGCAAGCATATCATGAGCGGAAAACAGTTAGGTATAAAAACTGGAGATCCCAGACAATTTGAATCATTTGAGGATTTTAAAACGGCGGTTGAAAAACAATTGGCATACATCATCAAACAACATGCAATAGCCACAACATATATTGAAAGAATCCATAGAGATTATTTGCCGTGTCCGCTACTTTCCTGTCTTCACTTAGATTGCGTGGAAAACGGAAAATCTTTGATGCAAGGTGGTGCCCGTTATAACGTTGGTCCCGGTAATTTAGGAATCGGTCTCACGGATTGTGCGAACTCTCTCGCATCTATCAAGCATGTCATATACGATAAGAAAGCATTCACTTGGGAACAACTCTTGAATGCCCTGGAAAATAATTTTTCGAACGGCGCTCCGGTAAGGAGGATGCTTCTGAATGCTCCAAAATGGGGGAATGATGATGATTATGTGGATAATTTCGGAAGAGAGATCACAGATTTCATGGTAAAAGAGCATCACAGATACAAAACACTGACAGGTAAATACCTGATGCCGGCTTTACTCCCCGTCTCATCCAACGTGCCCATGGGAAAGGTTGTCTGGGCGTTGCCTTCCGGTCGAAAAGCCTACGAACCATTGGCGGATGGTATTTCACCGAATCATGGAACTGACAAATTAGGGCCAACTGCGGTTTTAAAATCTGTATCTAAATTGAATCACGAAGATGTGGATGGTGGAACGCTTTTGAATATGAAATTTAATCCCAAGACCCTCAGCGGAGATAGAGGTCTTGAAAACTTTGCTGCGTTTCTTAGAACCTTTATCGACTTGGGTGTGTATCACGTACAATTCAATGTCGTCGATAAAGAGACGCTTATGGCAGCACAAAAACGGCCGGAAGAATATCGCTCCTTAATGGTTCGTGTCGCTGGATACAGTGCCTACTTTGTAGAACTATGTTCGGAGATCCAGAATGATATTATCGGCCGTACTGCGCACGAGAGCATATAGATAAAACTAAAACTGAACTGTAAACACATCATTCTCTGAGCTTACAAACCTTTTACGATAGGCTTAATCTGTTTCGTATCAGTAAAAAGAGAAAGGAGAAAGCAGTTATGGGGAATGGCAAAAACACAAGGAAATATCTCAATCTGTGAAAGGAAAAATTTTCGACATCCAGAGGTATTCTTTGAACGACGGTCCTGGAATTCGGACTCTCATATTTTTCAAGGGCTGCCCCCTAAGGTGCGAATGGTGTTCAAATCCTGAAAGCCAGAATAAAAAAAGCCAAATAATGTTCTTTGAAAATTTATGCGACCTTTGCGGAGCATGTGCAGCTATTTGCTCAAATAGTTGTATTATCCTCACGGAGGAAAACAGAATTTTTAATCCTGATCTTTGTGAGCTATGTGGTCGATGTCAAGATATTTGTCCAAACAATGCGATAAAACTGGTTGGGAAAAGCATGAGTGTTGAAGAAGTGGTCGCCACCGTCGAGAAAGACTATTTATTTTACAAAAATTCCGGCGGTGGCGTCACTCTTGGCGGTGGTGAACCCACCATGCAGGCAAATTTTGTACTGGAGCTGTTGAAAGAACTCAAGTCTCTTGGAATCCACACAGCCATTGAAACATGCGGTTTCGCCGAGTGGCCAATTTTAAAAAAATTGACTGGGTATTTAGATCTTATTTTATACGACCTAAAACATGTCAAATCCATTATTCACGAATCTCGTACAGGCAAATCGAATAAGCTGATTTTAAATAACCTTATCAACCTGTTTCGCCAAAAAACAGCGATCATTATTCGCATCCCGATCATTCCCGGATTCAATGATGCTATAAAGACTATGAACGAAATAGGCTTGTTTTTAAAAAAGCATAATATAAACGATGTAATAGAACGTATCGATCTACTGCCCTACCATAAATTAGGCATTGGCAAATATAAAGCTCTCAGATACACCTACAAACTAGATGATTGCAAGCCGCCTGATAACGACCTGTTGGAAGACATAAAACAAGTCTTTATCGGTCATGGGCTGAAAGCTTCAATAGAGTTTATTTGATGAGATATCTAATAATACTTTTTAGGCGGGATGAAGAAAGTACCCCAAATCCTGTCTCGAAATCAAAGCTATAGACAACATAGTTGATAGTTAAATTAAGTTGAGAGGAGAAAGAGATTTTAGAGAAAAAGTATTAACTTGCAAATCTTTTAGAAGCTGTATTAACTTCGCGGTAAAGAATATTTTGCAGTTCGTATTCAATTATGAAATCATGCATTTTTTTCCTTTTTCGGGCTTCGTGTCTGACAGTGAAATCACGGCGGTTGGTAGATTATCAATATTATTATAGAATTGAAAATTCATTCGCTAATCCCTGACGATGCAATTGCCGTCGCAAATTTAGCCCTTTTATGTATTCGTGGATTAAAAGTAAGGAGAAAATTATGCAAGACAGTGCGCAGGTTGTCATCATCGGAGGCGGG
>JAFDCA010000126.1 GCA_019313025.1 Deltaproteobacteria bacterium | reverse complement strand
GGTACGATTTTCGGTTCCATATTCATGGTTGTTGTCATGGAACTATTGCAACTTGCTGTCATGCAGTTTATGGATACCAGTTTGGGAGAAAGGCTGTTTATGGATTTTCTGTTTCTTAAAGAAGCCGCCTTCGGGCTTGCCATATGTGTATTTATGATTTTTGAGCCCAAGGGTTTGGCCTATCGATGGTGGCAGATTAAAAACTATTTTAATTTGTGGCCGTTTTCGTATTAAATGCGTGGTCGATTGGTAAATGCTTCGATGGTTAAACCGTCAAAAAGACATTTTAGATTAAGGATCGGCAGCATTGTTCACAACCATTTAACCAAAGAATCGATTACCGGAAATTTTCAGAGGTTCAACGAATCTTCGACAGAAAAAGGAGGTGGTATTTAGACAAACACTTAATTGGAAAGGAACTCGATGGAACGTTTACTCTCTTAAAAAGGGGAAAGAAATTATGTTTGCGAAAAATACATGGTCAAAGATTTTCGTGCACCTATTTATTGTGGCTTTGATTGTTGGGATGTCTTCCATGGCCTTCGCCGCAACGATTAAGGTGGGAGCGCTCAATGATATGACGGGGGCGACTTCAGATGTCGGAAAGGACTATGCTTTAGGCATTGCAGAAGCCATCCATTATGTTAATGATAATGGGGGGATCAACGGCAAGCAGATCAAGCTGTATCAGTTTGATTACGGCTATCGTGTGCCCGAGGCGCTTACCAAGTACAAGCTCTTCAAAAGGCTCAAATGCGTGGCGGTTCTGGGATGGGGAACCGGAGATACCGAAGCCCTGTCACCAACAATCACCAAGGATAAAATTCCTTATGTCTCCGCTTCCTACTCAGCTCATCTGACGGATCCCAAAAAGACACCTTACAATCTTTTTTTTGCAACGGATTATTCAACCAACGCTAGAGCTGCCATCACAGCTTGGTTTGACAAAAAATGGCCCAAACACAAGGATTACGGGAAAAGAAAACCGCGATTTATCTGTTCTTATATGTTTGCTTCTCCTTATTGCAGTGCGCCGATTAAGGCCATCAAAGATCAGGCAGAGCTTCTTGGTTTTGAAATCGGTCCGGACCAGTCGGTTTCTTTGTTTGCCATTGATACAAAGAGTCAGATTCTGGCCATGAAAGATTTCAAACCGGATCTTGTCTGGCATGGAAACACAACCATGTCGGTGGCTGCTACGGTGCGAGATGCCTATTCCTTGGAGTTGGGCGCAGATCATATTGTCAATAACTGGGGATTTGACGAAAATCTGCCCAAATTGGCAGGGAAGGCATCCGAAGGCGTTATGGGCGCAGCGGTGTGCGCATTTTTCGGTGAAAATGTGCCGACGATGGATAAGGTGCTCGAGTATGCTAAAAAATACAATCCGGGCATTCCCGCTGAAAAGCGTCTCATCCGGACCGTACAGGGTTGGGGTGCTGTGCTTATTTTATGGGAGGCATTAAATCGGGCTGACAAGGCCGGCGACTTAAGTGGGGAAAGCATTCTGAAAAACGGTTTTGAAACCATGAAAGATTTTGACATCGGTTTGGGTGCAGCGCCTGTTAATTTTACAGCCACGGATCACAGAGTGGCTGGAATTGTGCCGATCTATGAAATCAAAGACGGCAAATTCCAAATCGTTGAAAAAGTCGATCTGAAAAGCCGTTGGCCGGAAAAATGGGCTAGCGAATGGCTCGGATGGTAGGAAGGGAGGTCCTCGGGCTTTGTCGAATCAAGAAATGATCTTGAAGATCAACAATATTGAGGTCAAGTATCACGAAATCATTCTGGTGATTAAAGGTGTCTCAATCGAGGTTCCCAAGAATTCTATTGTGGCCCTTCTTGGGGCCAATGGGGCTGGTAAGAGTACAATCTTAAAGGCCGTCTCCGGCCTATTACGACATGAAGACGGCGAGGTCACCGACGGGTCCATTGAATTCATGGGAGAGCGAATCGACCGATTGGGCGCTGAGAAAATTGCCAAGATGGGCATTGTTCAGGTCATTGAAGGAAGGCGGGTATTTGAACACCTCACCGTGGAAGAAAATCTGAAAGTGGGCGCCCATATGAGGCGATTCGGTCGATCCATAAAGGACGGACTCGACATGGTGTATCATTATTTCCCCCGCCTGAAAGAAAAGCGTAACGAAACCGCCGGGTTTATCAGCGGTGGTGAGCAGCAGATGACGGTGGTGGGACGCGCCTTGATGACCAGTCCGAAGCTGATCCTTTTGGATGAGCCTTCCATGGGTCTGGCGCCGCTTCTTATCCATGAAATCTTCAATATTATTACCCAGCTCAACCAGGAGGAGAAGATATCCATTCTTCTGGTGGAACAGAATGCCAAACTTGCCCTTAATGTTGCTCCCTATGCCTATGTGATGGAGAACGGTCGCATTGTCATGGACGATACTGCCGAAAAGCTCCGAGAGAATCCCGATATCAAAGACTTCTATCTTGGCCTGACGGACGTTGGAGGCCGCAAGAGTTTTCGGGATGTTAAACACTATAAACGAAGAAAACGATGGCTTACCTAACCCTTTATATAGAATAAGGGAGGAATAAAAT
>JAFDCA010000125.1 GCA_019313025.1 Deltaproteobacteria bacterium | reverse complement strand
TGAAACGGACGAGCTATTGGAAAGCATTGACGATTTGCCGGATGAAGAGAATACGGACTTCGTTGAAGTTGAAGTGGTTGATGATGTTGAGGAAAACATTGGAAGTGAAGGTGCAGAGGAACAAGCAGGTATATCTGAACCCGGAGATGAAAGGGCCCTGGGGGGTGTCGGTTTTGAGCAAGAAACAGGACAAGAAGATGAAAGGATAGATATTGGTGGAGACAAGTCTCGATCAGAGGGTACCGGGACAGAAGGTGAGTCTGTTAGAAAACGAGATGGTGACAGCGTCGGCGATGACCTATTCGTTAGCGGTGATGAAGAAGGGGCAGCTTCTGTAAAAATGGCCGAAATTCATGATGATGGAGAGCTGGCTGAGATTGACGATGTTGAAAATATAGAGATTAAAGACCGAAATGGGAGCGAACAATTGGGGCTTCCGGTTGGTTCTTTGGGGCAGGATTACAGTATTGAAACAGAAAGTAAAATAAAAAGGAACAAACTTCTTTCCGAGGAATTCGACGGCTTCCTGGGTTCCATGGACAGGTATTATAATCAATATATATTAATTCCTGGAGGCGAATATATAATTGGCAGCAAACATCCAAAAAAGGATGAAAAACCTGAACAGACGGTGTATTTGGAGCCTTTTTATTTTGGCAGATTTCCCATTACCAATGGGCTATTCGAAATATTTGTTGAAAAAACAGGATATAAAACCACTGCAGAAAAGGTTGGATATGGTAATGTTTACTATGGGCGCTTTGAAAAGAAAATAGATGAAACAACAGGATTGATCACTTCCACATGGAACGCTTCAATTTATTGCAAAACAGTTAAAGGCGCCTGTTGGTACCAACCGTCCGGTCCTAAAAGCACACTTTACAATAAAAGAAATCACCCAGTGGTTCAAGTCAGTATGGAGGATGCCATGGCATTTGCAGCATGGACAGGGAAGCGATTGCCCACTGAAAATGAGTGGGAAGCAGCGTCGAGGACTGCAAATGGATGGATATTCCCATGGGGACAAAAATTGAAAAAAGATGCCTTCAATAATGAAGATAGTTATACCGCCGACACGACACCTGTGGACAAATACGTTGAATTTGAGAACGAATTTGGCATCGTTGACACTCTGGGAAATGTTTTGGAATGGACCGATAGCAATTTTAAAGAGAGATTCGAAACAAATAATAGAAAAAAATATAGAGTTGTGAGAGGAGGAAGCTGGATATCAGGAAATGATATCAGATTATTCAGTCGATTTATGATAGAACCTGAATCTTACTCTAATATTCTCGGATTTAGATGTGTTGCGTATTAGAATCTATATCAACACCAAACTTGCCCATGGCAGCGTTGTAAAACGCTTCAAAATGCTCATCCGCCATGCTCGAAGGAAGATTCCGCTTTTGAAGCACTTCACGTCTTGCGCCCTGAACCCTGAACTTATTTCTGAGAGAGGTAATCGCTTCTAAATTTTGAGATTTTGGTGTTGTTTGTGAAATGTTTGTCAATTTTTGTTGTTTGTGTCAATAATTTGTCGGTACCAATTTAGATGACGTGATTTTTTACAAGTGGTTGATAAAAGATATAGGCCACTGATATCATAAGGTATATAATCTTATTCTTTAAACTCGATAACGGGCTCTATAGAATCGGCACATAAGTTGCAAAAGTTGCAGAGTGACCAGACCTCTGCACGTATAACACACATTGGACAATGAAATAAAAGGCTAACCGATATAAAGAAATGGCCAAAACTATACCAATAAAACAAGACAAACCTAATAATGGTGTTCACTCGAGAAGATCGAGCCTGAGATCAACCATTATGGATCAATCTGGAGCCGGGAAAACCAAAATTGGCGAACTTTTGTGTAAAGAAGGCTATATCACCGGAACCCACCTTGAAGATGCAATCAATCATCAGAAAAAAAATAATGGCCGTTTGGGGAATATACTTGTCAAGCTTGGCTACATTGATGAAGAGACCATTGTAAATGTTCTAAGTCGAGTCCACAACTATCCCGCCGTCAAAATATCCAAAACCAAACCGGACCCGGAAGTTTTAAAAATTATGCCATATGAGACGGCTAAAAAATATATGGCTTTTCCTTTAAAATTCGAAGGAGAAGAACTTGTCGTTTCAATGGCAGAGCCTACAGACACCGGTGCTCTGGATAGTCTGCGAAATGAAGTTAAGAAAAGTATCAGTGTCTGCGTCTCTACCGAAAAGGATATCGTTGATGCTTTCAAAGACCATTACGAAATAAGCGACGAGGAATACAACAGTTATTTTGGCATACAAGAGGATGGTGGTGAAGAAGAACAACCGGTTTCAGTGGTCGACGACTTCGGTTCTCTGGTTTCAGAGGCCGTGGTCGATATGGAGCTAATAGGAGAGGAAGATGAAAAAGGTTCTGTCGACGAATACACGGCATCTGACGCACCAATTATCAAGCTTGTAAACGGTATTCTTGTCAAAGCCATTAATGAAGGTGTCAGTGATATTCATATCGAACCTTTTGAGAAAATGCTTCAGGTAAGATACCGGCTGGATGGTTATCTGTTTAAGTCTATGAATTTGCCGACCAGCATTAAAAATGCGGTAAATTCCAGACTGAAAATATTGGCCGGCCTCAATATAGCCGAGCGCCGTGTACCTCAGGACGGCAGGATAAAGATGGCATTTGGAAAGAGAAAAGCCATTGATTTTCGTGTTTCAACATTGCCCACGCTTTTTGGTGAAAGCATCGTCATGCGTGTTCTTGATCAGTCTTCACTGAGAGTCGACCTTTCTCAAATGGGGCTTGAATCGGAAACATTGAATGGGCTTGAGCGCTCCATATATCGGCCTTATGGACTGCTGCTGGTCACCGGCCCCACCGGAAGCGGAAAAACAACTACCTTATACTCGATACTCAATAAGCTGAACAAAGAAGATACCAAAATCCTCACCGTAGAAGATCCCGTAGAATTCAATTTCAAGGGGATTAACCAGGTGAATGTCAAAAATGATGTGGGCATGACGTTTGCCTCAGCCCTTAGATCTTTTTTGCGCCAGGACCCGGACATCATCATGGTGGGTGAAATTCGAGATATGGAAACAGCGGAAATTGCAATCAAAGCGGCCATGACCGGCCACCTTGTTTTCAGCACCCTTCACACCAATGATTGCCCCTCAACCATCGGACGTCTGGAGGATATCGGCATACCGTCTTATTTGCTGGCTTCTGCAGTAACAATGGTGCTCTCTCAACGCCTGGTTCGGAAACTTTGTTCAAAATGTAAGGTTCGAGAAGAAAATCTTAACCCGGCGGAACTTGTGGAAATGGGATTTTCTTCTGATGAAATTTCAGGACTTAAAATCTATGGGCCCAACGGTTGTCCGGAATGCATGGGATCCGGGTATAAAGGCCGCGTTGGCCTGTTTGAGCTGATGGAAGTCACAGAAAATGTCGCCAGGGTAATTAGTGCCGATGTTTCAGAGGATATTCTTAGAAAAACGGCTTTACAAGAGGGCATGGTGACCTTAAGGGATGCAGGCCTGGAAAAAATTCGCCAGGGATTGACCTCGGTTGAGGAAGTGTTGAGAAGAACAAATTTAACCAAAGGCTCAATTCCGGCATATCTTGCCACTCCTGAGATTGAAGAATATGACAGTAAAGCGGTCATTTTCAGGGAAGGGAATAGAGGATCTGATTTTTTTAAGCTTGTTAAGGGCGAGCTTATTGTCGTTAAAGACGGGAAAAAAATATCAGAAATCATTCAGCCCGGGGAATATTTTGGAGAGATTGCCGCTATAACCGGTCGGCAAAGATCCGAAACCATTATTTCCAGAGGAAAGTCGATTGTCGAACGTTATCCTGGAGACAAGTTTCAAGAGATAGTCGACAAATATCCTAAAATTACCAATAAGATTTTAGAACAAATGGCAGGACGTATAGATGCTTCAACCAAGATCCTTGTAAACCTGATGAATCATAAACCAAGATGAAAATAGAATGCCCGAATTGCCGCAAGGCATATAACATTCCAGACGAAAAAATTCCATTTGGTAAAAAGTTTTCAGTGTCATGTGTGGCCTGCAAAAAACGGATTGTCATTGATTTAAGATCCGAAGAAAAACCGAATAAAACACCTGAAGTACCAAAACCCGAGAACAAAGTGCAAGCAGCTAAGTCTGATCCGGAACCGTCATTTATAAAAAAGCAACCTTCAGGCATTAAATTAAAATATGGTATTCTTCGCACATTGGACGACTTACCGGCGATGCCTCATGTTGTACAAAAAGCACAAGAAATAATGGCGAGACCGGATTCAAATGTAAAAGAGCTTGCCAAGGTCATTGAGTTAGAACAGGCCATTGCTACCCGGGTATTGAGATTGGCCAATTCAGCATATTATGGTTTGAGCGGAAAGGTGTCCTCCGTTCAACATGCCTCGGTTTTGCTCGGATATAAATCCCTTGGGGAGTTGATATCCGTTGCGGGAATTTCAAATTTGATGAGCAAAGACTTGAAAGGATACCAGCTTGATTCCGGAGATCTATGGCGGCACTCTATAGCTGTTGCATTTGGTTCAAGGATTATTGCGAACAGAAAAGATACCGAGTTTGGGAATTTGGCTTTTTTCGCCGGACTGATTCATGATGCGGGAAAGCTGATCCTCGATCCATATG
>JAFDCA010000124.1 GCA_019313025.1 Deltaproteobacteria bacterium | reverse complement strand
AGGATACGTCTTTTCGAGTTCTGCAGCCAACACGTGAGCGAGTTCCATGGTAACGTTTTTTTCAAAAGTGCCGTCAGGCCCCTTCGCGCCATTATCATAACCGCCATGTCCGGGATCCAAAACAATGGTTTTTTTCTGAATAGGATGATGCAGTTTATTGGTCTTTGCTTTTGTAATTGCAGGATGAGCGAGAATGAAGAGCAATAAAACAAGAAACACATAAAACTTAAAAAGAATTGGTTTACAACCTGTTAGCATCACATCGATTTCCTCTATTTGACTTGACACTTGCCAAGTTTGACATTATTTATAGAATTTGATTTTTCTTAAAATTTAATATATTTAAAACTATTGTCAAGATAGCTTTTAAGTCGATTCGGGACAGTTTTATAAAGCATAACGAATCCTGAAAAACTCCTGTTATGAATATTAACCCACATTGTGGTTTTAATCAAATGACAGTTTCTTAAACACCGTTTAACAATTACAAAAAATGAAGAATCAACATGCGAGAGTGGCGGAACTGGTAGACGCACTGGACTTAGGATCCAGCTCTGGCAACAGAGTGGGAGTTCAAATCTCCCCTCTCGCACCATTTATTTCGGCTTTGAAAACAGGGTTCTCTGGGCGTGGTTAGAATTCTTTGGCTCTGGCTGAAGAATTGATGAAAGAGTTTGAAGTGAACTAAAGTTTAAAGTGAGCTAAAGTTAAGGAATTCTGTCAATTATACAAAAACCTCGGAGCGAAGCGACACCATAACTTTTTTTAAAATTTGAAACGCTCAGCTTAGGTAGAAAGGAATTGTATGCAAGTTACAGTAGAAGATGTCAGCAGTGTAAAAAAGATCCTTCACATTGAAGTCCCGAAAGATCAAGTCATTCGAGAGTTGGACAAAGCTTATAACCAGCTCAAAAAAACTGCTAAAATAAAGGGTTTTCGTCCCGGAAAAGCACCTCGTTCAGTTTTGGAACGACTGTTTAAAAAGGATGTCCATGGCGATGTGTCCTCAAAATTGCTTCAGGATTCCTTTGTGGAAGCGCTCAAGGAGACGGACTTAAGTATCGTCGGAAATCCCAAAATTGATCCGCCTCAACTTGAAGAAAAGGGTCCTTATAAGTACGATGCCACCGTGGAAGTGAAACCTGAAATTGATGACATCGACTTTAAGGGATTAAATTTAAAAAAGGTGCTATACCGGGTTACGGATGAAGAAATGGAGGCACAACTTAAACTGCTCCAGAATAACCTGGCACAACAAAAACCCGTAACTGAAGATCGACCGGTAAAAGAAAATGATTTTGTTCTGATCGATTACGAAGGTTTTGAAGATGGTAAACCCTTTACTGAAACTCAAGAAACAAAAAATTTTACCATGAAAATCGGTGCAGGCGCCATTTCAAAAACCTTGGACGAAAAATTGATCGGAATGAAACCGGGTGATAACAGAGAAATAACGGTCAACTTTCCCGAAGATTATTTCAATGATAAACTGGCAAACCATGATATTACGTTTCATGTTAAACTCCATGAAATCAGAGAAGAAATCCTTCCTGAACTCGATGATGAATTTGCCAAAAAACTTGGCCAATATGAATCGTTAGACGACTTAAAAAATGCCATCACAAGCAACTTAAATGAGGGATATCAAAAGCGTGTGGAACAGGAACTAAACGAGCAGGTTTACCAGGGTCTGATTGAAAAAACGGAATTCGAATTGCCTGAATCAATGGTAGACTATGAGCTGAATAATATCATTGATGAAATTGAAAAAACATTGGCTTACTATAACAAATCTATGGAAGATCAGGGCCTGACAAAGGAAATGCTTGCCGAAAAACATCTTGAAACAGCGGAAAAAAAAGTAAGACGCCATCTGATTTTGGGAAAGATCATCAATCAGGAAAAAATGGCGCTTTCTGATCAAGAATTGGAAGAAGGTTTCACAGATATGGCACAAGCAATGAATCAGCCGGTTGAAGCCATCAAGAATTACTATCAACAGAACCAGGATAATCTCGATTTTTTTAAATACACCTTGCTTGAAAAAAAGGCCATCAAGCTTATAATTAATAGTAGTAACATAGAAGAAGTTGAGCCGGAATTGAAGAAGGAGACTGAAAAAAGAAAATAAAAGTTGATGAAACTATAGGTGGTTTCGTGCTACTATTGATGCCTAAAAATGAAAAAATCTATCGGAAATTATCTGTAATTTCAAAAAAACACTTTATAAGGAGATGATTTGTGCCGTTAATACCTATGGTTATAGAACAAAGCAGCAGGGGTGAAAGAGCCTACGATATATACTCAAGGCTCCTTAAAGACAGGATTATTTTCCTTGGGTCGGCGATGAATGATGAGGTTGCAAACCTTTTAATTGCACAGCTCTTGTTTCTTGAGTCCGAAGACCCTGATAAAGATATAAATTTTTATATAAATTCGCCCGGAGGTATTGTTACTGCAGGATTGGCAGTTTATGATACCATGCAATACATCAAACCGGATATTGCAACGGTATGTATCGGCCAGGCTGCCAGCATGGGTGCTCTTTTATTGACCGCCGGAACAAAGGGAAAGCGGTATTCACTTCCTAATTCAAGAATTTTGATACATCAACCCATGGGAGGATTTCAGGGACAAGCATCAGATATCGAAATTCAAGCCAAAGAAATCCTGCGCATGAAAGAAACTTTAAACCAAATACTGGTACGCCATACCGGCAAAAATTTAAGTCAGATACAAAATGATACAGATCGTGACTTTTTTATGAGCGGTGTGGAAGCCAAAGAATATGGAATCATCGATCATGTTATTGAAAACAGAGATGATTTGAATAAAATAGAAAAGACGGAGAATTAAAATGGCGAAAAAAGGGGATATTAACGACAACCTTTTCTGTTCATTCTGCGGAAAGAATCAGAAAGAGGTTCAAAAATTGATTGCCGGTCCTGCCGTCTATATCTGTGATGAATGCATTCAGCTTTGTAGTGAAATTATCGAAGAGGAAAGAGGCAAAGACGAAAAAGCGACGGATCGGCTTTTAGTCCCAAAAGAAATTAAATCGATGCTCGATGATTACGTTATCGAACAAGATACAGCCAAAAAAATCTTAGCTGTTGCGGTTTATAATCATTATAAACGTCTAGACTCTTCCATCAAAGCTGGAGATGTGGAGATCCAAAAGAGCAATATTCTTCTTATCGGACCGACCGGATGTGGGAAAACGTTACTGGCTCAAACGCTTGCCAGATTTCTAAATGTACCTTTTACAATTGCCGATGCGACAAGTCTTACCGAAGCCGGCTATGTTGGAGAAGATGTCGAAAATATTATCCTTTCTCTGCTTCAGAATGCGGATTACGATGTGGAAAAGGCCGGGCGGGGTATTGTGTATATTGACGAAATCGATAAAATTGCACGCAAGTCCGACAACCCGTCCATTACCCGAGACGTTTCTGGAGAAGGCGTTCAGCAGGCATTGTTGAAAATCATAGAAGGAACCACCGCCAGCGTTCCGCCCAAAGGAGGACGAAAACACCCTCAACAGGATTTTGTTAAAGTCGACACGTCTAACATCCTCTTTATCTGTGGTGGAACGTTTACCGGACTCGAGGAGATCATCCAGCGACGCCTTGGTTCCAAAGTCATGGGATTTGGCGCCAAAATCGTCAAACGGGAAGAGAAAAATATCGGCGAAATCCTTAATATGGTTCAGCCCGAAGACCTGATTAAATATGGTTTGATTCCCGAATTTTTGGGACGTCTTCCCGTTATTGCAACCCTTGGTGAATTGAATGCGACGGCATTGATTAGGATATTGAAAGAGCCTAAAAACGCACTCGTAAAGCAGTATAAAAGACTCATGGAGATAGAAGGGGTCAATTTAAGATTAACAGACAGCGCACTCACAGCTATTGCCGAACAGGCCATGAAACGCAAATCCGGTGCCAGGGGATTGCGTGCCATTATGGAAAAATGCATGATCGATGTCATGTATGAAATCCCTTCCATGGAAAATGTCAAAGAATGTGTCATAGGAGAAGACACTGTTATCAACCAGGAAGATCCGATCCTCTTGTTTGAACAACCCCGAAAAAAAGCACAAGACGGATGATTGGGAGAATAATCAATTATTATGATTAATTTACAAAAATTTTTCAAAGATGATAGTGCTGATTCGCCAAAGCTGGTTCTGCCACTTCTTCCACTAAGGGATATCGTTGTTTTTCCCCACATGGTTGCGCCGCTCTTCGTGGGACGATCAAAATCAGTGAATGCCCTTACCGATGCCATGAACCGCGACAAGATGGTTTTTCTTGCTACCCAGGTAAAAGTGGGAATCGACAATCCTGGTGAAAAAGACATCAGTCGTGTAGGCACCATTGCAAACGTGCTTCAACTTTTAAAACTTCCTGACGGCACGGTAAAAGCTTTGATCGAAGGGAAAAACAGAGCTTCCATCACCCGATTTGTAATGAACAAAGACTTTTTTAAGGTAGAGTTAAACCTCATTGCCGAAACAGAAATATCGCCTGCAGAGGGTGAAGCACTGGTCAGGGCAATAAACAAAAGTTTCGACGAGTATGCCCAAATAAACAAGAGTCTATCAAAAGATCTTGTGAAAAGTGTTGCCAGCATCTCAGATCCTTCAAAGCTTGTTGATACCATGGCCGCTCATTTCGCGTTCAAAATTGAAGATAAGCAGCGTCTTTTGGAAATGGTTTCCTTGGAAAAACGGCTGTCTTTCCTTCTGAGTTTGATCAAGATGGAAATTGATATTTTCAAAATGGATCAGCGGATAAAAAATCGTGTTAAGGAACAGATGGATAAAACTCAGAAAAATTATTATCTAAATGAACAGATGCGGGCCATAAAAAAGGAAATCGGTACGGATGACGATCACGGGGATGAACTTAAAGAACTTGAAAAGCGAATCAAACGCAAAAAGATGTCCAAGGAGGCTGCTGGAAAGGTTAGACATGAACTTAGAAAGCTTAAAATGATGACGCCCATGTCTGCCGAAGCCACGGTGGTTCGAGGCTATATCGACTGGTTAATCAGCCTTCCGTGGTTTGAACGAAGCAGGGTACGCAAAGATCTTGAAGAAGCCGATAAGATACTTGAAGAAGATCACTACGGATTGAAAAAGCCAAAGGAACGCATATTGGAATATCTGGCTGTTCAGTGCCTTGTTAAAAAAATCAGAGGGCCGATACTCTGCTTTGTGGGACCGCCAGGGGTTGGGAAAACCTCTTTGGCCAAATCCGTTGCCCGAGCTACAGGAAGAAAATTTGTGCGTCTTTCTCTGGGAGGTGTTAGAGATGAGGCTGAAATTCGAGGACACCGGCGTACATATATCGGTGCAATGCCTGGTAAAATCATTCAATCCCTGAAAAAGGTCGGCGTCAACAATCCCGTATTTTGCCTTGATGAAGTGGATAAAATGAGCATGGATTTCCGAGGAGATCCCTCAGCCGCCCTTTTGGAAGTGCTCGATCCCGAGCAAAACTACATCTTTAACTATCCTTATCTGGACGTCGACTACGATCTGTCAGATATCCTGTTTATTACCACAGCCAACACATTGCCTGAGATCCCTCTTCCATTGCAGGATAGAATGGAGATTATACGACTGCCCGGTTATGCAGAATATGAGAAATATCATATTGCTAAAGATTTTTTAATCTCAAAGCAGATTAAAATGAACGGGCTGGAAGAAAAAAATGTGCAGTTTTCCAAAAATGGTATTCTCACGATAATCCGTCGATATACCAGAGAATCAGGGGTGAGAAATCTCGAACGTGAGATCTCTTCGATATGCCGGAAGATCGCCCGAAAACTAGTAACAGACAAAGAGACTAAGACTTATAGAATAACGGCAAATTCCATTCAGACCTACCTGGGTCCACGCCGATTCAAGGAGATTCAAATCGAAGAGCACGATCAGGTGGGCACGGTAACCGGTCTTGCCTGGACACAGGTCGGTGGTGAATTACTTTCCATTGAAACCCTGATTATGCCCGGCAAAGGAAAACTCACCATGACCGGCAAGCTTGGAGAGGTCATGCAAGAGTCTGCCCAGGCAGCTGTCAGCTATGTTCGTTCACGAGCAACGAGCCTTGCAATAGATCCAAAGTTTTATAAACTCAACGATATTCATATTCATATACCTGAAGGTGCTATTCCAAAAGACGGTCCATCTGCAGGAATTTCGATGTGCACGTCTTTGGTCTCGGCCTTGACAAAGAAACCCGTTTTTCGTGATATTGCCATGACCGGTGAAATAACCTTGCGAGGCCGGGTGTTATCAATAGGAGGAATTAAAGAAAAAATCCTGGCTGCTCATAGGGGGGGCATTAAAAAGGTCGTTATACCCAAAGAAAACAAGAAAGATTTAAAGGATATACCCACATCGGTTTTAAAAGCGCTTGAAATCATTCTGGTAGACCATTTGGATGAGGTGCTGCCTCATGCTTTGATTCTGGACCCGCGAGATACGATCTTTACAAAGCACGATATCCCATTTGAAGTGATGGCCGAAGAGATAGATAAAGATCAGAGGTCGGCTTTAATTTAAGTCTGTGCTAAAATCCGATCCTCCCAAAATACGGCCCTGTATAACGGTTCATCAGTTTAGGCTTGACTTCATATTCTTAAATTGTTAGCAGTTAATTTTTTAATGGAGAAAAGTTATCCGGGCGGGTAGCTCAGTTGGGAGAGCATCGGCCTTACAAGCCGAGGGTCACAGGTTCGAGCCCTGTTCCGCCTACCATTTTGATTGACTGTTGAAAATTGATCAGATAAGATTAACGTATCAACTCTTTGGGGATGTAGCTCAGTTTGGTTAGAGCGTCCCGTCTTTCAGGACGGGAAGACCGCGAAGAAAAGATATAGTTCAAGTTAAAATTGCAACTTCTTGGGGGTGTAGCTCAGTTTGGTTAGAGCGCCGGCCTGTCAAGCCGGAGGCCGCGAGTTCAAGTCTCGTCACTCCCGCCACAACAAAATTAAGGGTTTAGATGCTTTTCTAAACTCTTTTTTATTTTAAAGTTAACACAATTCCCCACACTATTCCCCACACGCTTGAAGGAAATCCGGGTAAAAACAGAAATTATATTTGTATGACTTTATCGTTATAGTCAGTCAAAGAACAGCTTGTACAATTGCCCAAAATCATATACTTAAATACACATTTGAATAAGTATCTGCTTTTCT
>JAFDCA010000123.1 GCA_019313025.1 Deltaproteobacteria bacterium | reverse complement strand
CATATGGGATTCTAAAATATATCCCCCCAGAATCACGGGCTCCCCTACCCAGCTATCGGCTTGTTCTAGCATCGTTTTGAACGGTATTCTGGAACCGCCGGCACAGGAAACCAAAAAAACGACTGCCAGCACAATCATTATCAGGCCTTTTGCTGTTTTCAAGATTCCGCTCCTTTTATTTTGCTGATCCTACACCATATTCGCTTTTATCTAAAGATTCTTGTAACCTTGCCGATTTATTATTTTTAGAAGGTACCATCAGATCGGAGAAAGGAATATTTTCGTGAATTATAAAATAATAAAAAAATGGTTGCTCGGTTTGGCAGCCGGATTTTTTTCTGCTTCACTTATTTTTACAGCCGGATGTACGCCCAAAAAAATCAAAGTCGTATATGATCAGGAGGGTAATTCAGGATATTCGGAAGAAGGCCATCAGCATAAAAAAAGCGGTCCTCCTCCGCATGCCCCTGCTCATGGGTACCGGGCAAAATATCAGTACCGGTATTATCCGGAATGTTCAGTATATTATGATGATGGGCGAAAAATCTACTTTTATATAAAGGGGGATCATTGGGAAGTCGGTGCGTCCCTGCCATACCACCTCAGGGTTAGCCTGGGTGATTTTGTGCACATTGAATTGGAAACGGATAAACCCTATGTTCATCATGCGGAGCATGTAAAAAAACACCCGCCCGGACACTTGAAGAAAAACCATAAACCTAAAAAGAAGAACAAGTGGGGATAGGTATTTTATTGGATTAACACCGCTTTTAAAGGCAGGGTCAGCCATGGCCCTGCCTTTTTTTTCATGCCTCCAACCTGGTGCAGTGCCCCGCAAGTTATTTACAAAATACGAATCGCATTTTTCCATCTTCTATTCCAAAATGTCAGAAAACAGACGACAGAGAACAGATTACTGATGACAGATGCAAGAATGCAGTCATGCTTTGTTTTCCGTCCTTTTTTTCTGTTTTCTGGTCTCTGTCATCTGACCTCTGACATCTGACGTTATGTGAAAAAAATGAGACACTTTTTGTTGATTTTTTTTCACAATCATCATCCATACAAAATCCTGTATTTTGACTAACCATCTGAAATCAATATCTATTTAATTGCCAGCAACGTCTTGCATAATTTTTGCAGAAATGAGATCATCAAGCTTCATCGATCAAATATATGAATTTATCGGAGGAAACCATGACTCGGGGAATTTCAAAAAGAAAAATCGGGAAACAACCATCTAAAAAAATCCTTTTCGCAGCTCTGACGGCAGGCCTTTTAACGATTACAGGGATTGGAATATCCGGCTTATGGGCGAATGAGGACAGATCTGAACACCATCTTGATTATAACTATCAGAATGAAGCGCAAGCCTCACATGCCCGTAGCGTGGCCAGGACGGCGACGCTTCAGGATCCTGAAGTAATGGAGGCCATTGCGCGGGCCAGGGAGACCAAAGAATCCGAAGACATTGAAAATGCCAAAGAACTATTTCATGATAAACTGGAAGACTTCAGCAAGCAAGTTTCACAAATGCGGGCAGCCGGTAGGGGTTGGGGCGAGATTGCCAAACATTTTGATGTGCATCCCTCTGTTTTGGGAAGGGGGCATTCTAAATTTTATGGCAAGCATAATTTTTCTTATTCAAAACAAGCCCATATGCAGGAAAACAGCAGCAAAAATAATTTAGATAACCACCACTTCAGTTACCAGAATGCAGCCCAGGCGCGGCATGCGCATAATCTGGCTTTCCAGGCAACACTGCAGGATCCCAAGGTAACCGAAGCTGTTGCGCAGGCAAAAATCAGCAAGGACCCTCAGGATATTCAAAAGGCAAAAGAGCTGTTCCATGATAGAATGCATGAGCTCAGCAGGCAAATTTCGCATATGCGGGCATCGAATATGGGATGGGGCAAGATTGCCAGGCAGGTGAATGTGCATCCTTCCTATTTAGGAAAGGGACAATCCATGTTTTTCGGCAAACATGATATTTTATATATAAATCACATGCAAACCCATTCTAAAAGCAAGGCAGTGCAAGCCAGGAGCCATAAAGGAAAAAATGCAAAAGGACTTTATGGACGCAGCTCAAAATCAAAGGCTAAAAGTTTAGGCCTGTCGCGCAATGATAACGCCGGTCATAGCAGGGGCCGGGGAAATGCTTTTGGGCATAGTAATGGCGGAGGCGCCGGCGCGCTTGCCAGTCAGGGCACCGGCCACGGAAACGGGCATGGTAATGGTCATGGCGGGGGTCACGGAGGTGGTAACGGTGGCGGCAACGGCGGCGGCAACGGCGGCGGCAACGGCGGCGGTAACGGAAATGGAAAATAGCACTATGGTTAGCTAAATAAGATAATTTATGATAAAGGCAGAGCCGGAAGAAGCTCTGCCTTTTTTATTTGCTTCGATTGTGCCTTTGGATTTTATCTTCTAATCGAACGGGATTATGGCGACAAAATTTGCGATCCACCCACTTATCAGAGATTTTTGATTGAAAAAGCCCATCTATTTAGGTATACATCGATATAGAATATTGTTTACTTCCTTTTCCACCGAATCCGGGTAAGTTCTTCATTCTCAGAATCGAATTCTCTTTATCATCTGATTTTTGCATTCCTTTACCAACCCCTGAGCTCTAAGGTATAAGGCCCAGACAAGTGAGGGGTACCGATGAGCACTGTCGCAAATACCGGTAAAAAATATCAGGCCCTGATATGAAAACAAACTACAGGCCTCACACACCCCGGCTGAAGAAGGTCGACCAGTACATAAGGGCCCTGTTTAAGGATGAGTTGCCGAGCGGCATTAAATTTCATGATGCCAACCATAGCCTTCATCCGGCCAGGGGCGTCGTTGCGGTTGCCAACCGAATTGCCCTGTCTGAGAAGATATCCGAGCACGATAGAGAATTGTTGATTGCCGCGGCTTATTTCCATGATACCGGCTACATCAGGGAATATGCCAAAAATGAACCGATTGCCGCACGCATGGCCGGCAGGATTCTTAAATTGATCGGTTATCGGCCAAAGGAAATCGAAAAGGTGCAAAAGATGATTCTGGCAACCGACCTTGCACGCAAACCCAGAACCCGCCTCGAAAAGATCCTTTGCGATGCCGATCTCGACAACCTTGGCAGAGAGGATTTCTTCAAGTTGGATTCAAAATTACGGGAGGGGCGGCGTATCAGAGGACTGGATGTCAGCGATGACGTCAAATGGTACAGAGGCACCCTCGAGGTAATGAAAAATCACAAATATTACACCGAGTCTCAAATAAAATTGAGAGAAGAAGAAAAGCAAAAAAACATGAAGAAACTTTTAAAGAAATTGGAAAACCTTGAAAAAAATAAACAGGTTAAAAAATAGCACTTTAGATTTTATTAAACAGCTGCTACCACACCCTGCCCTCTTTCTGCGTAATTACGGATAACCTTACACCTTTTGACTACCATTACCCTGTTTCCCAAAACGCCCTGATCTGAACCTGTTCGCACGGCCATCCGCAATCTTTTTTGGGTAATTTGTCCAAATCTGACAGGTGGATGGTCTGTGCTCTGGTAGCATCTGAAAGTCTAAATTTTTTTATCTTAATCAAGGGATCCAAAGTAAGAGGATAGCATGACAAAATTCATTCCCGTCGAAAAGATCACAAACAAAATTCTTTTCGTGCGCAATGAAAAAGTGTTGTTAGATCGATATCTTGCAGAACTTTATAGCGTTTAGACCAAGGTTTTAAATCAGGCGGTCAAACGGAATGCACGCAGGTTTCCGCCTGATTTCATGTTTCGGCTGACTAAAATGGAAAAGGATGAACTGGTCACAAATTGTGACCGGTTAAGGACGTTAAAACACTCTTCTATCAATCCTCGTGCCTTTACAGAGCAGGGTGTTGCGATGCTGTCGTCCGTGCTAAACAGCCATCATGCCATAGAAGTGAACATCGCCATCATGAGGGCCTTCGTTCAATTGCGCAAGATGATTGCATCCCATAAAGAATTTGCAAAAAAACTCCGGGAACTCGAATACCACCTTAAGGATCATGATGAAAAGATACACGCAATTTTTGAGGCAATTCAACAGTTAGTTAGCTTACCTTCAGATGATTCAAAGAAAAAGATTGGATTCACCGCCAAAGAAGCCCGAAAAGGCGCCAGGAAATAACGCACCCCCAAACATATCTTGAATAATCTGCGCAAATCTGCGTAAAATTCCGATAACCTTATGCCGTGCGCCGTGCACCGAAAAAGGAATGAAAATGGAGTTCCGCACACACTGGATCAACTTTTTACACAAGGCAGCGACGGGCACGAAAAAGACTCGCCTTGTTCTGACACCGATTGGTCTGGTCATCTTCGGCGTGTTCACGGCCCTGTTTGTTATGGCTGCTGTTTTAGTCGACAGGCTCTTGAGCCTGCCCGGTCTCGGTTCGCCGGGTATCCGGTTTCCCGTGGCGCATCCACTGGTCGTAGCAGGGGTTATTATTGTTGCATGGTCGGCATTTCAATTTTTAAAGGTCAAAGGAACCCCGGTTCCCTTCAACCCGCCCCCGAGGGTGGTGAAGACCGGGCCCTACCGCTACACGAGGAACCCGATGCTGGCAGGCGTCTTTGTGTTGTTGTTCGGTATCGGATTCGCCGTTAACTCATTTTCGCTTGTAGTATTCTTTACCCCGCTGTATGTCCTGCTCAACGTGTGGGAGCTTAAAAACATCGAGGAGCCCGAGCTCGAAAAGCGCCTGGGCGATGAATATATCGAATATCGAAAAAAAACCCCGATGTT
>JAFDCA010000122.1 GCA_019313025.1 Deltaproteobacteria bacterium | reverse complement strand
GTTCCGTATATCCCCATTTATAACCCGGCACTCATAGAAGCCGTTCGCAAGGACACTTTCGGGGGCTGGGTGGAAACCCTGGACGGAATTGGAAATCTTTGGTCCTTTTGTCTGGTCAAACCAAACCCGAATGAGCCTGAGAACATTTATAATACATCAAAAAACTGAATGAATTTGTAAGTATTAACGTAAAACGACATTTCTATCATGGAAATCCGAAAATTTGTCCTCAAAAGAATGATCGAGATATTGGTCATTTTCTTTGTGATCTTAACGGTACTTTTTTTGCTGTTCCGCTTAGCACCCGGCGACCCGGTAACCAGAATGGTCGACCCGACCCTGACCCCGGAAGATGCAGCGCATTTAATCGCCCAACTGGGGCTCGATCAACCCATCTGGTTGCAGTATATCTACTATCTCAAAAACTTCTTTACCGGAAATTTCGGAATTTCTTTTCATTACGGCGTTGCGGTGTTCTCGATTATTTTAAACCGCCTTCCAAATACCATCCTTTTGTTTTCCACCTCTATCCTGCTTTCGGCATTCGCCGGTGTTTTTTGGGGTAAAATCGCATCCTGGCACAAAGGGAAAAAAACCGATACCTGGATGACCCTTGGCGCGCTGATCTGCCATACCCTTTTTCTCCCCTGGCTGGCTTTGATTATGATATGGATTTTTGGATTTAATATCGGATGGTTCCCCTTGAATGGCATGATTTCACCGGAGATATGGATGGATTCGTCGTCCGGATTTTGGTTGAAATTCTTGGATGTTGCACACCACATGGTGTTGCCTTTGGCCACTCTATTTTTGATTCATTTTGGAAGTTATCTGCTCCTGATGCGCAGCAGTATGCTGGATACCCTTAAAGAAGACTATATTTTAACCGCGAGAGCCAAAGGGCTTGCAGAAAAAGTGATTCGAAATCAACATGCAGCGCCCAATGCCGCGCTGCCCGTGGTGACCAGCGTAGGTATCAGCCTGGCATTTTCCCTCAGCGGCGGGGCCCTCACGGAAACGGTATTCAGCTGGCCGGGGATCGGACGAGAGCTGGTCTTTGCCGTCAGCAACAGTGATTATCCTCTGGCTCAGGCTTCTTTTCTGCTGATTGCAACGGTGGTTCTGATTTCCAATCTGGTGGTTGATGTTCTTTATGCCTACCTGGACCCGAGGATTAAATATTGACAGGAGAGCAGATGACAGAGAACAGATCGACAAAAATATCCATTGATAACCAAAGGCGTTCAAAAACGTTTCCGATGGTTGAGCGCCTTTTGGAAGGCTGGTCGATCTACAAAGAAAACCTGATTGGTAAAATCGGGCTGACGCTACTGGTTATTTTTGCGTTAATGGCTTTATGCAGTTTTTTTCCTCCGATAATCGATCCCATGTACCACCCCATGACCGGCGTAGATCCTCAAATCTCCCACGCCACGAGTCCGAGTTGTCGTCACTGGCTGGGAACGGACTTTATCGGACGCGATATTCTGTGTCAGCTTTTGGCCGGTGCCCGCATTGCGTTTATGGTCGGAATCTCGGCTGCATTTATGAGCATTCTTCTCGGCACAGTCATTGGCATGATTGCCGGCTACTCAGGTAAAGTTGTAGACACGATCCTGATGCGCCTGGCAGATATGATTATGGTGATGCCGACCCTGCTGGTGGTGCTCATTTTGTCTTCTTTGTTCGGACAGTTGAATATTTGGACGATTGTCCTGCTAATTGCCCTGTTTCGTTGGCCGGGCGTTTCCCGCGTTATCCGGGCCCAAACACTCTCTTTGAAGGAAAGACCGTTCATCGAGGCTGCAAAGGTCGCCGGGGCTTCTCATTTTCGCATCATTTTTCGTCACATTATGCCCAATGTGCTACCCCTGTCACTTTTGTACATGACATTCCGTGTGACCTCTGCCATCATCATCGAGGCAGCGCTGGCATTTTTGGGGTTCGGTGATCCAAGCACCGTCAGCTGGGGCATGATGCTGCAATGGGTATGGAAAACCGGACACATGTTTCAGGCCCCATACTGGCTGCTGCCTCCCGGCATCTGTATTTCACTTTTGACCCTTGCATTTTACATGATGGGCCGCGCTATGGAGGAAGTTCTGGATCCCCGGCTTAGAAAGGAGGTCGCACAAGAATAGGATGGCGCTATTAACCGTTGAAAACTTGAGTGTCGGGTACCAGACTCGAAAAGGTTTCCTAAAATCAGTACAGGGGGTTTCCTTTGCTCTGGATCAGGGTCAATCCCTCGGTATTGTGGGAGAATCGGGCTGCGGCAAAACAACCGTCGGCATGGCGTTAATGGGATTATTGCCCGACAATGCCTCCGTCACCGACGGTAAGATTCTGTTTGAAGATCAAGATCTGCTTAAGATGTCGAAAAAGGAGATACGACAGGTTCGATGGAAAAAGATCGCGATGATTTTTCAAGCAGCCATGAATGCCTTGAATCCGGTTCATAGGGTCAGTGAGCAGATTTCAGAGGCCATTTTGGCCCATAACCCCGAGATATCTGAAGAAGCAGCCATGAAACAGGTCGAGAGCCTCTTTGAGCTGGTGGGGATACCCCTGGACCGTATGCGAGACTACCCGCATCATTACAGCGGCGGCATGAAACAGCGTGCCATTATTGCCATGGCACTGGCCTGTCATCCATCGCTGATCATTGCGGATGAACCCACAACCGCCCTGGATGTCATCGTACAGTCCCAAATTCTAAAAGCGATTAAAAAATTCCAGAAAGAATTTAAGATCAGTCTCATATTCATCTCCCACGATATCGCCGTTGTGGCAGATGTTTGTGATAACATTGGCATTATGTTCGCCGGCCAGCTGGTGGAATATGGTCGCATTAAAGAAGTTTTTGATGCGCCGATGCATCCTTATACCAAATCGCTGCTGGCGTCGTATCTGACATTGGACAAAGAGGTCGTTCAATTCAACTCTGATATGGGCGAAACTCCCGACCTCATCAATCCCGCCGCAGGATGCCGTTTTTGTGAACGGTGCTCCATTGCGGAAGCCACCTGCAGTCTCAGGGCACCCGAATGGGTAGATATTTCGCCAACGCACAAGGCCCTTTGCTATCAATGCAAATGAGAAAGGTTTGTAATGAAAGACCCAAGTAAGGTGATCATACAACTGGAACACATCTCTAAAACGTTTCGAACCAGAGCCTCTTTGTTTAAAGGAGACCCAAAAGAGGTCATGGCACTCAAAGGGGTATCTTTCAATATTTATAGAGGGGAAATTTTCGGGTTGGTCGGAGAAAGCGGCAGCGGCAAAACCACCACCGGACGCATCATCGTTAAGCTGGAAGACCCTGATCATGGAAAATTATTGTTGGACGGAAATGACATGACCAAAATCAAGGGTAAGCCCTTGAAGCATTTTCGCAAGAAGGTACAGATGATTTTTCAGGATCCCTACCAGTCCCTCAATCCATACCTGTCCATCTATGATATCATTTCCGAACCGTTGATCATTCACAACATCGGAAATACGGAAACAATTAAGGAGATAGTTCGTGATATGATGAAATCTGTGGGACTTTCCCCTCCCGACGACTTCTTTTACCGATACCCCCATCAGATGAGCGGTGGACAGCGCCAGCGAATCGCCATTGCCCGGGCCATGGTCCTGAAACCGGAATTCGTGGTTGCCGATGAGCCCACATCAATGCTTGATGCGTCAATAGCCATTCATATTTTTAACATCCTGTCCGACATACAGAAAAAACTGAACGTCACCTTCCTTTTTATCACCCACAGCCTTGCCGCAGCCCGATACCTGTGTGACCGAATTGCCGTGATATACAAAGGCGAACTGGTGGAAATCGGACCGGCAGAGGATATCATCCAAAATCCCAGCCACCCGTATACCCGGGCACTGATCGATGCACATCCAAGATTCCGATATTAACAACTTTTTAGAAAATAGATAAACGCGTCCTCTTTCCTCTCATCTCTTTCCT
>JAFDCA010000121.1 GCA_019313025.1 Deltaproteobacteria bacterium | reverse complement strand
GCCAGGGCTTCGTGAACCGACATTCCGCTGTTCCTTTTGCTTTGCTCTTCACTGGCCGAAAGCGACACTTCGATCCACTGAATCGGTGTACGACAGGCGCGTTCCATCCCCTTTCGATTTAGGGTCAAGGCGCTAAACTCAACCGTATCCGTTGGCGGCAAAGCGTCAATTACAGCTTCGGCATCAGCCATTTGCGGCACCTTGCCGGGATGAACAAAAGATGCCACTTGAACGGCTCTCACGCCGGCTTTCACCAAGCCTTTAATCAGTCGTACTTTTTGATTAGTGGACAGAACCTGCTTTTCCATTTGCAGTCCGTCGCGAGGGCCGACTTCCGTAATAAAGACGTGTTTGGGATATACCATAGTTGATCTTCCCTTTTATAGCCGCACTGCTAAAACATGTGTCCGGTTGAATTCGTTGTCAGACGCTTCAACATAATCATGATATTCTCGCATGGTAGGATTTCAAATCGATCCAGAATACAAAACGATTATATCTTATTGATAGTCTGCCGAATACAAATAAAAAAAAGTGCTATATTCTTTCCTTTTCAAACATTTCAATGTTGACTTCAAGTAAGCGTCCCTGCAGTAAATCTTCCATGGCCTTGATGTAATGTTCCTTTTTTACACCAGGTATTAAACTGTATTTATCTATGTTCGCTAGCAAGACGATGTTCTGCATGTGTGGATCCTTAAGGTCTGTTTTGAATATACTTATCTCCCTGATCTTCCGTTTTTGGCATTGCTTGCTAATCATCGCCCCACTGACCGGTTTGACCAAGTTCAGACGTACTTCCAGAGGCTGCCAAATCGTATTATAGTATATCAAAGTGCCACCGTCTTTCAGGGCCCTATTTATACCCCGAAGGGCTTCATGGCACTCAAGGGCGACCACAAGATCGGCTTCGTTCTGAAAAATCAACGGAGAATGTACCCGGTCACCCAATCTTAATTGTGAAACCACAACCCCACCTCTTTGGGCTAGACCGTGAGTATCCACGCTTTTTACTTTTAGCCCGGCGTGGTAAGAACCTCTTAATAAAATTTCACTGAGAAGGCCGATTCCCTGTCCCCCGACACCGGTCAAATAAATATTAAATCCTTTCATTACTTGCTCCATAGTTTCAAAATCTTATCTTCGTTAAGTTTACTACAAACCTTGTCAAAATTATTGATTTTGGGTTTATTCAATTTGTGGCGGTGTTATAGCCTGAACCTGACATGTTTGGAGGCAGGATCCGTCACCAATGCAAAGATCCCTATTAATCTTGACCCTCTGGTCGTCTGTACGCGTAAAGGTAGGACAGGCAAATTTTTCGATACAATCATAAAACCGTTGGCATTTCTGCTGGTCGATATCTACCTTTCGCGGCTTATAAGAAGGTTTACGGCGTTGTTCCCGGATAAATTTGAGCATGCATGGGTGCTTGGCAATCACGACACTGAATTCATTTATCCCAACAGCCTCTTTTACTATTTCGGTTAGATTTGACTGTTGATAAGTGTCTGTTTCATAAATATGCTTGACCCCAAGTCCTTCCAGAGTCCGACTCAGTGGAATTATATCTGTTGGTTCGTTAAAATTTTTTCCCGACGCTGCATGATCTTGGTGACCGGTCATGGCTGTAGTGCCATTTTCCATAAGAATCAAAGTTAGGTTATGCTTATTGAACAAGGCGTTGATAATCCCGGGCAGACCAGCATGAAAAAAGGTAGAGTCACCTAAAAAAGCAATCACTTTGCGCGTGTCATTGAATAATGAAAGCCCTGAAGCAATAGCGGTCGAAGCACCCATGCACATCATCAGTTCACCTACTTGATATGGCGGGAGAAAACCAAGGGTATGGCAACCGATATCCGCCACGGTAATGTCGGTATCTTTAATCGCCTTTTTTATGGCGTGAAAGGCGCTGCGGTGTCCGCATCCCGGACACATCTGTGCCGGCCTGTTAGGAACTTCGAAAATATTGTCTCCGAGCCTTTTTCTGGCGGGCAGCAGATCAGGCCAAGTTTTTTTGAGGACCTCGTAAACTTTATCCGGGGTGTATTCCCCAATCCAGTCTTCAATATCTATCTTGCCGATGATTTTGATTGAAAGACGGCTGTCATATGCCAGAAGTTTTATTTCTTTTTCAACGAAATTATCCAGTTCCTCTATAATCTTAACTTCCGCATGTGTTTCGAGAAAAGCTTTAATTACTTTTGAGGGAATGGGATATACGACTCCGAGCTTGAGAATGTCAGGTTTTTCTTTCGTTTTCTCAAGAACATCCATCAGAGAGAGGAACGGAAGACCCATTGCGATAATGCCTATGTTTTTGTTTCCGTGATCGACGACTCGATTTAAAGGAGACATGTCAGCATAGGCTTTCATCTTCTCAAGTCTTTGCAACGAAAATCGTTTCATGGGAAATACATCCGCGGCAATAGGAATATAAGGACCGTTCTTGACATCAAACCGAGGCGTTTCATCTAATTTCTTCGGCTTCCAATTCTGGAATTTAACCTTTTCCTTGGCGTGGCACACATGGGTGGTTAGTCTC
>JAFDCA010000120.1 GCA_019313025.1 Deltaproteobacteria bacterium | reverse complement strand
CTGGAATGTCTCTTGGATCGTTTTGAAGGTCACCGTCCAGCGAGACGAGGATATCCCCTTGGGCTAAATCAAACCCTGCCTGCATGGCAGCAGTCTGGCCGAAGTTCTTTGAAAATGATACAATTCTAAGCTCAAAATTACGATTTTTCTCAAATTTTTCTTTTCTCTTTATTTCCTTTAAAACACTCAGAGTACGATCAAGGCTTCCATCATCTATAAAAATTATTTCGTATGGTCTGTTTAAAGGATCGACTGATGACCTAATCTCTTTATAGAGAATTTCAACATTGTCTTCTTCATTGTGGACCGGGATCAGAATGCTTAAAGAGAGATCATCCGAACTGTTGTGGTCACTTGAATTTTTTGGATCTGATGATTTCATCTGTTTGCCGTATTTTGTCGCTAGGTTTAGGAGACACTATGCACCAATGCGTGCTGCCGTTCTTTTAACAGGGTGACTCTTTTTAAAGGATTCTGCGACAATTTCTAGCTTTGGTACACCATCCATATCTTCTGGAATTTCTTCTCCCCTTAAATAAAGAATAGTTGGAGCAACATCCCAGTTATAAATTTGTTCCGTAAATCGACCTTGCTTCTGAATGACATCACCGGAAATCAAAAAGAAACCAAAATCTTTATGAGCTCCAGTCCTTTTGTCTGGCAAATGATCGCGCTCAATAAGACCAACACGATCAGACTGCATTTTTGTGATTGGCTGCCCCTCAACCCATTTAACCAATAGGTCAGGGAAATCTTGATTGCCATCACCGTCGTATTTTTGGGGGACACGGATTACCTCCCTCACGATGTCCGCGCCCGTGTCAGGATGTTTTAGCTCAATGAAGATATCAGCAATCTCATCACAGATCTTATCGTAATCTTTCGGCTCAACAAGACCTGCGGGTTCCCGACCTTTTAAGTTGATACGAACCGTTCCTGTGTTATCACCTGGAATGTCAAACGCGCGGCTCTTTTTCCACGTTGCACCCATGTTTAAATATTTACGCGTCCATTTATCCCAAATGCTTTCAGGAATAAGCTTTTTGAAAAACATAATTGTATCTGTTCCTATCAACTTTTCAATTCGCTCAACTGCGTAGACATCAGCAGCTGGCTTTAATATTTTCAAACCATTGCCTGTATTCGAATCATCATAATAATACCCCAGCTTCTTTAGGATGGGTGCTACAAAGTGTCGTGCACTATAGTTAGGGCCCATTCCGGTATTGGAAAATACCGTAACGATCGCCTGTGGATCAATCTTTTGGAACTCTCCAATTGCTTCATCACAGAGCTTGCAAACTTCTAAAATTGGATTACCAACATAATCTTCAAGTTCTGCATCATAATCAGGATGATCTGGATCATTGATATGCCAGAACAAGTGGCCTGCGAAATGTGTTTCGGCATATGCAACAAGTGAGAAATCATATTTTTTCCGTTTTAAGATTTCTTTCCAGATTTCGTTTCTTATCCTAGTTGCCTCAATCACTTTTTTTGATAGATCTTTCCACTTTTCTTTTTTTGTTGGCTTTGTTTGGTACCAATCTTTGAACGGGTGTTTACCGAATTTTTTAAGAACATCGTAAATTAAGTTTTTCGGCGTTGATGAAGTGTGCCATGCTTCATATTCAAGACCCCAGCCAACCAACTGCGTACCTTTTAGATCTTCTGTTTTAGTTTCAGGTACATCCATGACAGCAATATCATTACCATTACGATCAAGCTGAATCCAGAACGGCTTGCGATTGACTTCATCTGCACGTTTTTTCCGTGTTTCATACGTACCATTTAGAAATTGGCAATGACAAAAACCCATTCCATGTTTACCAGGTGTTACACCGCAATTTATAGATGACCAAGTCGCACCGCTTGAAACCTCAGTAGGTGACCGCATACGGCTATAAGTTCCTGTTTCCATCAATTTCGCAATATTGGGCAGCTGTCCTTCTTTAGCCCATTTTTCTATGAGCGTTGGCTCTGCGGCCTCAATACCGACCGCTAAAATTCGTTTATTATTCATTTTCTTCACCTCTAAAATTATATTAATTTCGCGTGGATTAATTTCTATTATTTTTTTACTTTTAAAAGCCCGGCGAAAAAGCCGGAAAACTGCGAGGTTATTACTGCTGCATTGCCGGTCATGATCATTTGGCAAAGAATATAAAGCCCTTTCAAAGGAACACAAATGCAGCAACAAAACTTCTGAGCGGTACTCGCGTGTTGTTTCAATAAAAACAGATAATTTTTTATTTTGTTGCGCTCATAGGCCGGAACGGGATTTCTCCCTGCCTTGGTCCCCTTATGAACGACAACGGCATCAGGAATGTAATAGGTTTTATATCCTTCTTTTTTAGCTCTTAGACAAAAATCAACATCTTCCCAGCCATATGGGCTATAGCGTTCGTCAAAGGCATCTAACTTATCAAATAATTCCGCCCTTGTTGAAAAGGCAAACCCACCGCATGCCTCGCGGTAACTTGCTTTATCGTATTGGCCTTCATCTTTTTTACCAACGCCGATGTCATAGATAAGTCCCGTGTACAAATTGACGGATATTCCAACTGAACAAAACGTTTTTATTTCCCAGTCAAGATAAGCTTTGCCCGCGACAACACCTACCTCTGGATGCTCCCGATAAGCTTTTATAATTCTACTAAAATAATCGGGCGCGACTTCTGAATCGTCATCTAAAAAGATGATATATTCAAAATCAAAGTTATCTTTTGCATAGCGCCAGCCCAAATTGCGTCCCATTGAAACACCGGTGTTTTCTTGATTTCGAATGAGCGGTGTATCAGGATATGCTTCAGCAACTGCATCGGCTGAACCATCAGTTGAATTATTATCGACCACAACAAGACTGAAGTTTGGATAGTCCGAGGCATAGATGCTTTTAAGGCTCATTAGAAGATCTGCCTTTTTGTTGTAGTTGAGAACAACAACAGCAACAGCTTCGCTTTTACTCATCTTGATACCTCGTTTGTTGGTAATGTTTTCTGCTGGTAGTTCGGAAAAAATAGGTTCTTGACCTCTATCAGGCCGCCACATAATGCCAGCACAATGTTACCGGAAAAGATTAAAAACGATAAAGCTATTGCTTGAGTTGGCTCAATACCATAAGTCTGCAATAATAAAACTAAACTTCCTTCTCTTATGCCAATGCCGGAAAAAGATATTGGAAGCATCGAAATTATCAAAATTATCGAACGTATCCATCCAATCTGAATAAATGTGAGGGGCAAATCGAGTGACAAACTGAATAAATACATCGCTAGAATACCCAATAGGTCATAAAAAATTGAGACAATAAAGATCTCAATATGCTTTTGCTCAGAAATCTTTCGATAGTCCATCGAAGAAACAAGAATCTTTGCTAATTTATTGCGTACAAATTCAGGGATAAATATTAGTGTGTCATTTATTTTAATGAAAAATGAGGCTACTTTCCCGCTAAAAGCCAAAACGTAGCAAGTTACGAGAGCGATGAGCGTTGGAAACAGGATGAATTCTATTTCCATATTGGTCCGAACCTGTCTTTCAAAGAGCCAAAAGATAATCCCAACCATAATTATTACGAGAGTGCTAATGAGACGATCGTATACAATTGCGGTCAAGGACTCAGCGGGTTTGTTTTCTACGCTGGAGATCTTGTACCAGCGCACGGCTCCTCCTGCCAATATTCCCGGAAGAAATAAACCATAAAAGTTTGTCATAAGACTAATCTCAAAAAATTGCTGGAGTGAGATTCTCATCTTATGTACATTTGTAAAAATTTTTATTCGATAAGCAATGATATAGCGCATGCCAATTAAAAACAAAAATGAAATGCCAATGAATGCCCGATTGGCATGCTTCAATGAAAGCCAAACATTATCAATCGGAATCTTTGAAAAAATAAAAACGAGAATTCCAATCGTTAATGCAATTTTACAAATCAGCGTGATGTATTTCTTGAGCACTTTTTCGTTCTGTCTTTTCATAAATTTTGCTTATCTCATTTCGAACGCGGTCCCAGCTGAAAAGTTTTTCGACGCGATTACGCGCATTTTTTCCAAGTTCCTTTCTTAGCGTCTCATCTTCCACAAGTCTTTTATAAGCCGACTTAATGTCGGCTACGTTTTTTGCCTCAACTAGCAACCCAGCATCACCAACGACTTCTGCGCAGCCGGTGTTTTTCGTCGTGATGATTGCAAGCCCAGCAACCATAGCCTCTAAAAGACAGATCGGAAAATTTTCCGCCTCTGAAGGGAACACAAAAATGGATGAAGTTTCATATAATTCTTTTAACTTAGGACTCTGGTTGTCTATAAATCCAAGGAGATTCGCTTTTATCTGTTTTTCAGCGACAAGTTTTTTAAGGGCTTCAAAATAGATCCCATCGCCCGCGACGTTAACCTCAAATACCGGTTTTAGTTCATGGTGTGCACGCAAAAAATACTGTACCCCTTTTCTTTCAAACAAACGTGTTACAGATAGAGCCTTTCTATCTTTGATCCGATTTGGATCGAATCTGGTGACATCAATTCCATTAGGAATCACTTGCGTTTTTGCCTTTGGATTACTCCGGCGGATCAGTTTTTCAATTGTTGCACTTGGGCAAATAATTTTATCTGTATGATTTGTAACATACTTCCAGAAAGGCAATAACAATTTGTGAAGTAACTTGAATCGGTCCGGGTTATATCCGGGCACATCTGACCCATGTGCTGTAACGACAAACGGTAATTTTGTAAAAAGCTTCACCAGGCACGAAAGAACACCATCAGGAAAAATGAAATGGGTATGGTTTATAGTATAATTGTTCTTCTTTGCAAGTTGTAAAGCAAGCGGAAATGCCATTAACAGATATGGAATCATTTCCGGAAAATAACACATAGACTTGTTAATTCGAATGCACGGCACCCGGTAAATCGTAATTCCAGCCCGAGCTTCCCTCCGAGGCAGCCCGCGGTATCCCATTGTGACAACATCAAATGTGTAGCCGGATTTAATCATTTCCCTTGTTAGGCCTGCTACCACTTTGGCACCCCCTCCGCCCAGAGGCGGATATTCATAGGAAAGGACTAAAACCTTTTTATCTTTTTCCATAGACTTTGTAAGGGATAGTTTTGGTTTGCTGTCTTCGAACAATGGCGGTATAATTCTTTTGAAGATAATCAGATAAAAATTCAGTTAATTGCGCGCGACCAACGGCATTAAGATGGGTAAAATCAATAAATTTATCCATCCCAAAACCCGGCAAATCATTCCGACTCAGGAAGGGTATCCCCGCATCGCGCAAAATCTTAGTCAGAAAATCTTCATACGCAATTTCCACTTCTGGCTTGTAGACATTTTTTATGAGCGGATTAACCGGTGCATCAATGACAAGAAAGGGTGTTTCACTTTCCTTGATAGCCCGGATTGTTTCTTTAAACGCATGCTGCTCGACCTCGGTATATTCTGAGATGTAAAACTTTTTTCCTTTAAATTGTTCCACTTGTCTTGCAAAGTACTCAGGTGGAAAATTTTCATCATATCGGAAATATTTTGGCTCTACTTTTTCACCTATTCGAAAAGCCAGATAATTAAGAACATTATAAAGAACTGGCTTTAATTCTTCCCTATACTTATAGAAATAGGAAATATAGGATAAGTATGCATCAAAGAAAAACCATCCGTTTTCAACTAAAGGCTTATTTCCAACCTTTTCTAAGAAGACGGATATGATTTTGGGATGATAGTAGTATTTGAGGCGTTTAAAGTCATAGTCTAAGTAAAAATTACCAATGTAGGGCATGTATATAATAAGGTCAGGCGCTACATTTAGAATACGGTCGATTTCCATGTACAGATCCGCTGCGCTATAGGCAGCAGAACCCATATTATAAAAAGTAATATTATCGTCTTTAAAATGTCCGTTTAAAATGCGGACATCAAAACCTTCGCGTGATTGACTTGTTCCAACAATTAAAGCCTTTTTGCCCGTATCCTGTTTCGCTTGTTCCAAAAAGTAGCGAACACGCATGGGATCGCTCAAGCTAGCTTCACTAAAGACAAAAAGGGCATTTTGAAGCCATGGGTGAGATGCAACAGTAAACTGAACGGCAAAGACGACGACTATTGCATTAATACATGCCCATGGAAAACGCTTAAAATTGAAAGTAAATGAATGCATTGCCATGAATGACACCAAAAATAAATAAAAGTAACCCTGTTGCACTGTAAAAAGCTGTTCTGACAACTGGATGCGCTTTATACACAACCATTAAGTCGGTTCGTTTGTACTGAAACCACTGTACAAACAATAGAATCCACGTAAAGAATATTAGGTAGCGAAGGTTGAATCCAATATCGAGATCGGACTCCCACCTAAAATTAAAAAGGAGGGCCTGCATCATTTCAAGAGCATCTCCGACAGAGTTTGCCCTAAAAAAAACCCATCCAATCGCCACAACATGAAAGAAAAAAACGATCTTGATTCCCTCCCAGCCGGGTTTTGTAAATAATTTTCTGAATCTGTCCAAGCCATCAAAGAAAGGTTTAAAAAGACGGTGAATGATTAGTAGTGCGCCGTGATAAATACCCCAAACGACAAAAGTCGCTGCCGCCCCATGCCACAACCCCCCCAAAAACATTGTTATGAACAGATTTCGATATGTCACCAACGTTCCCTTTTTATTTCCACCCAACGGGATATAGAGATAGTCACGCAGCCATGTTGATAGGCTAATGTGCCAGCGACGCCAAAAATCACTTGGATTTTTTGCAAAATATGGTAAATTGAAATTGACCATGATATCAAATCCCATGCACTTACTTAGACCCCTTGCAATATTTGAATAACCTGCAAAATCGCAAAAAATTTGAAATGCAAAAGCGTAAAGTGCAATCAGAATTTGGATGCCGTTATAAGGTTTAGATCCGTCAAAAACGGGATCAACGATCATTGCAAGGTTATCTGCGATGAAAGTTTTTTGAAAGATACCCCAAAAAATTAATAATGTGCCTTGATAAAACAAATCCAGCGTCACTTTCCGCGGTTTTAAAACTTGCGGCAAGAGATGCTTTGCTCGCTCAATCGGTCCTGCAACTAATTGTGGGAAATAAGCAACGTAAAGTGCGAAGTCAAAAAATTGCTTCGTCGGTTTCATTTTTTTAAAGTAAATATCAATAGTGTAGCTCATGGTTTGAAAAGTATAAAAAGAGATGCCGACAGGTAAGATAAGGTTTAAAAATATAGGCTCTATATTCCATCCGAATATGTTTGTTAACCGTTGAAAGCTAAGCGCAAAAAAATCGTAGTATTTAAATATTCCCAGTATACCGAGATTCGAGCATATGCTGATGATCAGAAAAAGCTTGCGCCGTTTCTTGGTGGACTCGCGTTCGATTTGAAGACCACAATGATAATCAATGATTGTTGATATCAATATAAGTGAG
>JAFDCA010000119.1 GCA_019313025.1 Deltaproteobacteria bacterium | reverse complement strand
TTGGAATTAATTTTATTAAGGTCAAAGCCGGTCAAATGTTCAATTTTTTCGTCAAAAAACTCCACAGACCAATCTGCGTATCCCTTATAAACGATGCTGTGTAAGTTTTTAACTAACAACCGGTATTTTTCTTTGCTTTCACGTAAAGCGGTTTCAATATCTTTGCGAACACGATACTCGTTTTTAAGAACTTTTAGTTTTTGTTCCAGTTCTTCATAGGTTGGTTTTTCACACATACAAAACATCCTCCGGCATGTTGACATCTGAAACGGCGCGTAAAAGCCTCTTTATCAGCAATACCTATGCCAAAACATCATATCATACAAAACTTTTCTAAAAAGCACGATATGTGTCATACAAATTATCGGGAGGACATCATTTACCAAACAATTTTTATCCATCTGGGAGATGTGGGGTTCTGAAGTTGCACAGAAATCTGTGCAACGATGCACAATTCTCTGTGCATTTGAAGTTTAGTAAAAGGATTTAACCAAATTTGTCGTAGGCGATCATCTCCGGGTCTACGCCAAGGTTGTCCAGCATGTCTTCAATGGCGTCAATCATCAGCGGCGGACCGCAGAGATAATATTCAATCTCCGTGGGGTCTTCATGTGTATTAAGATAATTATCATACAGACACTGGTGGATGTAACCGGTCATCCCCTCCCATTGGTCCTCTGGTTTGGGCTGGGATAACGCCACGTGAAACGAAAAATTCTCATGTTTTTTTTCAAGTTCTCTGAATTCTTTTTCGAAAAACAGTTCCAGTTCTGATCGGGCCCCATACCAGAACGAAATCTTCCGTTTTGTCTTTAACGTATTGAGCTGGTGAAAAATGTGAGACCTCAAGGGGGCCATTCCGGCACCGCCACCGACATAACACATTTCCCTGTCGGTTTCCTTTGCAAAAAAGTCTCCATAAGGTCCGCTTAATGTCACCCGATCCCCGGGTTTTAGGTTAAAGATATAGGTGGATCCTTTGCCGGGAGGCGCTTCCGTAGCCCCGGGGGGTGGGGTTGCGATCCGGATCGTAAATTCCAAGATTCCTTTTTCACTGGGAGGATTTGCCACGGAATAGGCCCTGAAAATCGGCTCCTCTGTCTTTGACTGTAACCCCCAGAGGTTGAAGGCATCCCAGTCGGGCCTAAACCGTTCGGCCACCCTTGCTCTGAATTCTGAAAATGAAAATTCATACTCCGGGATATCAATCTGTATATAAGCCCCGGCCTTGAATTCAAGTTCTTCACCAGGATCGAGTTTCAGTACCAGTTCCTTGATAAATGTAGCAACATTGTCGTTTGAAACCACGGTAGCACCGTATTTTTTGACATTGAAGATTTCTTCCGACAACCGAATATTCATATTTTCTTTGACCTTGACCTGACAGGATAGACGAACATTTTCCTTTTTTTCCCGTCGGGTCAGATGGGCAAGCTCGGTGGGCAGAATGCCTCTTCCACCCTCTTCTATCACGCACTTACATGTCCCGCATGAACCTCCTCCTCCGCAAGCCGATGGAATATAAATCTCATTGGCGGCAAGCGCGGATAAAAGTGTGATGCCGCCGGGTACTTTCAAGCTTTTTTCTTCGTCATCATTGATAACAATATCACAGTCATCCTTTTTAACGACTTTGGCTTCCACCAGCAAAAGAAGCCCCACAAGGATGAAGATGATAGAAGAAAAAACGGTCAGGCTAACAATGTAAATCAATGATAATTCCTCTAAAATCCCTGTTTAAATGCCAAAAAATAACCCTATTACCCATGACCCATGACCCTTGTTAAAGCGTAATCCCCGAAAACAACATAAACGCCATGGCCATAAGACCGGTGATAATCATACTGATTCCGAAATTTTCAAGACCCTTGGGAACATTGGCGTATCGTAGCTTTTTTCGAATTCCCGCCATGGTAATGATGGCGAGCATCCATCCAAGACCTGAGCTGGCACCGTACACGACAGATTCTATAAAGTTATAATTCCGTTCCACCATGAACAAAGACGCGCCTAAAATGGCACAGTTTACCGCTATCAGTGGAAGAAAGACCCCCAGCGCCATGTATAAAGGGGGTAAATACCGGTCGATAATCATTTCCAATGCCTGAACAATGGCGGCAATCACAGCGATAAAGACAATAAATTTTAAGAAGTTGAGATCAATTCCCGGAAAACCCGCCCAGGAAAGGGCGCCGGGTGCGAGCAGATAATAATAAACGAGCCAGTTTACCGGTGTTGTAATGGAAAGCACAAACGTCACGGCCAAACCGAGTCCTATGGCGGTCTCCATTTTTCTGGAAATCGCAAGAAAAGAACACATGCCGAGAAAATACGCCAAAAGGATATTCCCGACAAAAACGGAATTTAAAAATATGCTGATAAGGTTTTCCATCATTTATTCTTTTGCAACCGTTTTCTGAAGCCACACGATCAGACCGATGGCGATAAACGCACCGGGGGCCAACACCATAAGCCCATTATTTTCATATCCTAGGGCATAAAACCCATCGGGTATCACCTGAAATCCAAAAAGCTTTCCTGCGCCAAAAAGCTCTCGAAGCACCCCAACCGTTATCAAAATCTGGCTGTATCCAAGGCCGTTCCCGATACCGTCCAACAGGGAATGAAACGGGGGATTCCCTAGTGCATATGTTTCAGCCCTTCCCAGGATAATACAGTTGGTAATAATAAGTCCCACGAAAATTGAAAGTTGCTTGCTGACATCATACAGGAATGCTCTGAGAACCTGATCCGCAAAAATGACCAATGTTGCAATAACGGTAAGTTCAACAATAATGCGGATGTTTCTGGGAATATGCTTGCGCATCAAAGAAATCAACAGGTTTGAACAGGCCAGAACAAAGGTCAGGGCCAGGCTCATGACAATGGCGGTCTTTAACTGAACAGTGACTGCCAGCGCAGAGCAAATCCCTAAAATCTGTCCGGAAATCGGATTGCTTTCCCAGATGGGCGTAAAAAATATCTTAAAGGCTTTGGTTCGTGTTATCTTCATTTAATTTCATTCATTCTGAATCTTTCAGAAAGGGGTTCGTATTTGTTCAGTGTCTCCTTTAAGCCGGCAGATAAAAATTTTCCAGTCATGGTTGCGCCGCTGATGCCGTCGACAAAATGTTTTTGACGGTTCTCCGGTATCTGCCCTTTTACGGCGCCTTTGGCAATGGTAACGGAAACAAAAGTGCCTTGGTCATCCAAAATGGTTTTGCCTTCAAAATTTTTCTGAAACCATTTTTTCTCAATTTCTCCCCCAAGGCCGGGGGTTTCCTGGTGGTCGTAGACGGTAAACCCTGCAATGGTGGCTCCGTCATTTTTTAGAGCCATATATCCTGCTATTTTTCCCCACAACCCTCGGGAATGGACAGGTATGATGTATGCGTGTATTTTTTCCTGTCGGAAAAAAAGATAAACCGGCAGGTCACTTTCATCTTTTTTTTCTTCGACCAATTTTCCCCCACCATCGACCCACATCTGCCTGATGTTATCCGCATACAGCTGTGCGACGGCCTCTTTGGGATAAGATTTCTGGTCATCCAACAGACAAACGGCTTTTATTATATTTTTACTTTTATCGAGCGCCATATTCCTGAGCTGATACTCCCTCAAACCGGTGGATGCCAGGGTCAGCAGACCGCCGCAAATGAAGCTTAACACCGCTGCAAATAAAATGGACTTGATGTACTTAGACATTCGGCACCCTTTTTTTCAGCCTGAACTGGATTTCAAAATGATCCAGGAGCGGTGAAAACAGGTTCATAAAGAGAATGGCCAGCATGATCCCTTCGGGAAATGCCGGATTGAAAATACGTATCATTACCGTCAGGACACCGATGGCAAAACCGTATATCCATCTTGAAATGTTCATTCCCGGTGCTGAAACCGGATCCGTGGCCATATAAGTGATGCCAAAGGCAGCCCCTCCCATTACCAAGTGGAAAAATGGATTCATTGAAAGCATCGGTACGGTAGACCCACCGTGAATCAGACCCATGATATATCCGGGAAATGCTGCAAACAGGACCCCCAAAATACCTCCGAGTATGATCCTGTAACTGGCAATGCCCGTAAGAATCAGCAACAGGGCACCCACCAGGCACATAAGTGCCGACGTCCCGCCAATGGTTCCAGGATATAATCCGAAAAAGAGTTTAGGAAACTTAAATCCGGCTTTTAACAGTAAAGATTCTATAAAGTCAGCAGTTCCCTGAGCTGCTGAAACCACAAGGGGCGTCGCTCCACTGATGGTATCAACCCCTTGGTAGTTTGCACCGCTGACCACCGTCCAGATTTTATCGCCACTCATTTTCATGGGATAAGCAAAAAATAAAAATGCCCTTCCGGTCAATGCGGGATTCAAAAAATTTCTCCCCGTACCGCCAAACACTTCTTTGCCAAAGATCACGCCGAAAGAAATGCCCAAGGCAACCTGCCAAAGCGGAATCGTCGGCGGAAGTGTCAGCGGAAATAACAAACCGGTAACCAGAAAACCTTCGCTGATCTTGTGTTTTCGAATGGATGCAAACAGGGTTTCCCATGCCAATCCCACGGCATAAGAAACGATAATGATCGGCAGTACAATTTTGAGTCCTTTAAGGGAAACGGCCATGAACGTCACGGGTAGCCCGGAGGCCAGATTCGACTGGTAGCCGGTATTATAAATGCCGAAAAAAAGCGGTGGAATCAGCGACACGATGACCATGCTCATGAAACGTTTGAGATCCAGGCTGTCACGCACGTGGGGTTCGGTTTTCGTAACAATACCGGGGATAAAGAAAAATGTCTCTACCGCATCGAAAAAAGGGTGAAGCTTTTCGAATCTTCCGCCTTCGCTAAAATATTTTCTGTTGGTTTCGAAAAAATCCTTAAGGAATTTCATAACTACAACTCTTCCAGAAAGTATGCCTTTTTGGTATTTTTCAAGACATCGCTCAGTGCCACTTTGGACGGACACACATAGGTGCAAAGACCGCATTCAACACAATCCAACAAACCATGGTCGAGTGCTTCCTCAATCTCATCCGCCAGGATAGATTTATATGTAAATTGCGGCAAAATATCCACCGGACAAACCCCTGCGCAAAATCCACAATTCACACAAGCTCGACCTTCGCCATGCTGATTACAATCCAAGGGCAATAACGAAGGATTAAAAACAGATAAAAAGGCTCTGGACTTGCTGGGTTTATTAAACCCGAGTCTGGCAAATCCAAACAATTCTGTTTTGTCTCCCTCTGGAATCAGCACCAGAGAGGTTTCATAAAACCCCATATATCCGTCTTTCGAAGCCGTATATCCTTTAAAAATTCCACCGACGATATACCGTGCCCTTTGAGTATTGTCCCCACGACCGTTTGCAAGATGACTCAACGGAACCCCTGTCCGAGTCTGAAAATGCTTTTTTTCCCTGGCAAGCGATCCGCCCAAAACCACCGTTCGATCCACCGGGTATTTCCCGGTCTTAAAGAGCATGGCCAAAAGAAGTACGTCCTGTCCGTTGATATACCAGGCTCGGTTTTCATCCGGATGTTTTTTAATGTAATAGAGCAATACCCCCGGATCATCTGCCGGATAAACACCGTCGCAGGTATGGGTCACATGGGAATGTAATGGGTCTTGAACAAAATTACGATCTGAAGATGCACTGATAAACAGCGTTTTCGTCAATTTTTTAAGAATGTTAATACCGAATTCAAAGAGATCACCTTTGTCCTTTAAATAAACTTCCGGCACGGGTTGAAAAGGTTCTTTGGAACCCATGCACACAATAATCGACGGAGGGCGTGACTTTGGATTTGGAATATTTCGAAATGGAAGTTGTCTGAACAAAGGCCACAATCCTCCGGCAATCAACATTTGGACCAAATCTTCCCTTTTGATGTCTTCCAACTGGGTCTCGCTGATCATCGGGAATATTTCATAGCCCTCATCTTGATCCAGAGTGATGACAATCTCTTTGACGATTCTGCGGGGGCCGTAATCGATTTTACTGATACGACCGCCTCCCGGTGATAAAAATACGAATTCGGTGTTTCGCTTATCCTCGAAAACTGGAGAGCCCACATTCACCCGATCATCTACCCTAACTTTTAATCGAGGCTTTATGAATGGAATTCTTTCCGGCAATAAAGCCACTCGGCTTGGCTTCCCCAATTTTTCAACATCACAAGAAGGTGCTCCGGCAATTTTAATATCATGACCTTTTCTGATACGGATGGAATTCATATGGCCGTCTGGTAGTAGAATGGTTTCATGTATTCATAGAACAACATCACCCAAAAAGCAATATTCATACCGTAAAACATCATTTCTGATTCATGCAATATTTTTCCCCCAAAGGTTTAAAATATTATGATACAATATAAATACGTTTCATTCACTCTTGACACAATTTTTTATTCAGCTTAGGAAATATGATAGGAACACAAAAAAGAACCTATCGCACAAGAGGTAAGAATTTGCTGCAATCTAAAAACACAAGAATGACCCGACAACGGAAGGTAATTCTTGAAGAGCTGTTAAAGCAAAATACTCATCCAAGTGCTGATGAAATTTATCAAATGGTACGCCGCCGGATGCCAAGAATCAGTCTCGGAACGGTTTATCGGAACCTTGAAGTCCTTGCCAACATGGGTAAAATCCAGAAATTGGAGCTCAGCGGCGCTTTGAAACGTTATGACTGGGATACGAACAAGCATTACCATATTCGCTGCGTCCGCTGTGACCGAGTGGACGATGCACCGATAGCACCATTGAACCAACTCGAGAATGATCTTTATGGGGCAACTGTTTTTGAAATTATCGGACACAACCTTGAATTTACCGGGCTCTGTCCTGAATGTTCAAAAAAAGCAGCTCCGAACCATGCTGAATAAATATTTTCAACACCAGGACCATCTTTTCGATACCGAATGCAATTTCCGGTGCCCGAATGATTGTGACGCACCCGGATGCCGGAAGGCTGACATTATTGTTGACGCCACGCTTTTTGACCTGATTAAACTCGGTCGATTCCTGAACATCCCTGTTTCTCATCTTTTTTCACAATACTGCCATCTGGGTTTGGTGATATGTGAAGACAACATCCGCTATATGAAACTCGTGGTAAAAATGAAAAAACCGTGCCTTTTCCATTCCGGGAATCAATGCGATGTTCATGATGTCAAACCGTTAAATTTTAAATTTTTTCCGGAACTTTACCAAATACAGGGGGTGTTGTCGGAACTCTCCAAAAAACC
>JAFDCA010000118.1 GCA_019313025.1 Deltaproteobacteria bacterium | reverse complement strand
CTTTGTCCATAATTCCGATGTAAGTATTTCTTGAATGAAGATCTAATCCGGCGTATAGTTCCATCAAGCACCTCCTCTTGTTAAAGGGTTGTTAATTGCGTTAACCACTTATAACAAATCGCATCCTTTTTTGCGATTGGAGGTGCCTTTCAGATGATTATCAAGGTATCTGTAAGTAGCCCCCCTTTCCATTCTTTCTGTTTCACCTGAAGTTTATATTTAAGTCATTCCTTTTCGGCTCCGGTTGCCTATCCCGTTGATTGAGTGCAGGAATAATCCCCACATTGTAGGACATATCCCTACGAAAATGAAGCATATCCCCTATTGACATATCACATTGTGGCATATCATTGAATATAATATACTATATATTGTGGTTTTTGAATGTACTCATCACAATTATATTTTATTAGGATTTATAGCCTGTAAGTATGTTTATATAAAAAAGCGTTCCTAATATTAACAAGTCTTCGTTGCTTGTATTTTTTCAATCACAAGGAGGAATAAAATGAGAAAATATGAGATTTACCCTACCTATAGCGATTTTTTTGAATACTATGGTAACACTGAAATCCTACGAATCCGAAAACGATACGGAACGATAATCAGAAAAGATTGGCTTGTTTTTAATACTCCAGAAGAAGCCATGGATCACTTCAATTCTAAATGTGGCGCGTACGTAGGTCACTATAATTAGTTAAAAGAAAAGTTGACATGATAACCGAGTTGTCGAGTGTGACACCGTCAAAGTCACATAAGGTGTAGTTCGGTTTTTTTTGTTGGAAGGAAAACCTAATTTGGATAACAAAATGAAAGGAGGTACAGTATGAAAAACAACTAGTCTGCAGGAAGAATTGTCTATCTAATATTTACCCTTTTTGCAATTCTGCAAGAAATAGGACATCTGTACTGAAAATGGAGATATTTGGATCAGTGTTTTTGGCCAGGTATCACTACATGATAAAACTTTTATACAAATACTTCATCGTTTCCATTCCTATTCTTTTTGGTCATTTAATCCTTCCAGTTCGTGGAACATCAAGATTTCATTCCTTTAATCATTAAATGAAAAGTACTCTTAGTTTTTTCTTGACAACATGTGCCACCAAGTGGTATTAGACTCAAGTATCACAATGTGGTATTCACTGCTTGATTGCTCTTTAGACTTGGTAGTTTTCTTTCGAGAATATTAAAAATGATGAGTTGATCGATAAATGGTTAGGTTCAACTTTATTTGGAGACCAATATGATGCATAGAAAAAATTTGACAAATGATATAATAGATTTAAACAAAAGGGATTTAAAGTTTACCAGAGAAGTCAAGCGTCGCTCAGGTGTGAATTTCAACGCATGTCTTCATTGTAATACTTGTGCTGGAGGATGCCAATTCTCTCAAATTATGGATTATATGCCGAACAGGATTATACGACTGGTCCAACTCGGTTTAAAAAAAGAAGCGCTTACCTGTTCGAGCATTTGGATTTGTGTTAGCTGTAATACGTGTTCAATTCAATGCCCGATGGGAATTGATATATCGTCCGTAACTGACGCCATCTGTCAAATTGCGATAGATGAAAAAGCAGAAGTAGGTGAACCTGAGATTTTAAAATTTCATGAGGGAGTTTTAAAAACAATTCAACGTTATGGTCGCACCCATAAACTGGAGATTATGCTCAGATATAAGTTCTACACTCATGACTGGTTCAGAGATATGGGCGTAGGCTTAAAAATGTTGGCAAAAAACAAACTCGATATCTTGCCGTCTCGTATCAATCAGATTGTCGATATTAAAAACATTTTCTCACAAAAGAAGGCTGTTTAATTATGTATAGAATTAAATCCTTAGATATATCCTATTACCCAGGTTGTTCAATGGCAACTACGGCGCAAGAGAGCAATCTTTCTTTACTTGAGATGTTCAATAAAATCGGATTTAACTTAATCGAGTTGGAAGATTGGAACTGTTGTGGCAGCACTTCGGCCCATAATATTAATTCCGAACTGGCGCTTGATCTTGCCGTTCGTAACCTTTTTCTGGCACCACCCAACCGTCCCCTTCTGGTAGCATGTCCAAATTGTCTTCTGCGGTTGCGCCACGCTCACTTGGTATTAAAACAGGACGAGTTGAGACGTCGAAGATATGAAAAAGAATGGCGTATTACCTATAATACTGACCTCAAGATTGTCCATTTCTTTGACCTGCTTGAAAACATCAATTTGTCCAAATTTTCCAATCAAGGTAATAAAAAGCTTAAAGGGCTTCGGTTTGTCCCTTATTATGGCTGTATGCTGTCGCGACCTAATGCTCTGGCATATGAAAAGGAGTATTACGGCATTATGGAAAAAATCCTGCTTTCAGTGGGTGGCGAAGCATTAAAATGGCCATTTAAGTCTAAATGTTGCGGGACCTTTCTATCAGTGGCAAAGCCAGATATCATCACACCCATTATTAATAAAATTGTTCAAGGAGCAATGAATACCGAGACTGACTGTATTGTAACTGCATGTGCTATGTGTCATCTGAATTTGGAAGTACGATGCAGTCTGAAAAATCCGGTCCCCACTATACATTTTTCGGAACTACTTTCTTTGGCTTTGGGAGACAGCAATTACGAAAGCTGGTTTCCGCGCCACCTGGTGGATCCGCGGCCGATGTTGAGAAGGAAGGGATTGATCCGATAAACATTCCTGTATTTACATTGTATTCGTTCACAAGTTTTCAACAACTTAAGAATATTCCTTTATAAACTCACCTTAGCGTATTTATCTCTCCAAAACGAGTAGGGCACTTAGATCATTTTTCACTTTAAGTTAAGAAATTTGATTGCAGATACCTCTGGTACCATTCCGAGAGGTAGATGTTGGGGAGGCGAGCGAGCCTTTTAGGTGAGCTCGCGGAGCCTCCCCGACTCTGCTGCTCGGG
>JAFDCA010000117.1 GCA_019313025.1 Deltaproteobacteria bacterium | reverse complement strand
CCGATAGCGGGATCTTCGTTTCACTGCGAAAGGCGCAGGGCGTGAAGCTGTAATAAGCTATCGCGAACGTCCTGCAACACAGCAAATGCGGTGAAAGCGGCGATCCTGAAGGATGACAAATTTTGAAAAATTCTTAAACGTCCATACAGAGCTATAAAGTGCGCCCGGACCTACTTCGAAATCGGATTTGTCTGTTTATAAATATGGTTTATATTTTCCTTTTAAAAAAAAAATATGCAGTTTTTAGGTTACACGACTTTGTTAAGCGGATATTCGATAATTCCTTCGGCGCCATGCTTTAACAGCGTTGGAATAAGATCTCTTACAATGCTGGTATCCACCACCGTTTCCACGGAAAACCAGTCTGAATTATAGAGGGGGGCAACCGTCGGTGCATTGAGACTCGGCAAAAGGGACACAATATTTTCAAGATATTTTTCCGGGACGTTCATTTTAAGGCCAACCAGGTTTTCCGCAACGAGCGCGCCTTTCAGCAACAGGGCGATCTGTTCCAATTTTTCTCTTTTTTGTGGGTTTTCCCAGGCCTTGTGGTTGGCGATGAGCTGGGTATAAGTTTCCATTAATTCGTGGATAATTTTCAAACCATGCGCTTTAATGGTGCTTTCCGTTTCCGTAACCTCTACGATGGCATCGGCAAGACCGGAAACGACTTTTGCCTCTGTGGCGCCCCATGAAAATTCAACGTTTACATTGATATTTCTTTCTGAAAAATAGTTTTTTGTAAATTCAACAAGTTCTGTGGATATTTTTTTACCCTCGAGATCCTCGATGGTTTTAATAGGAGAGTCGTGGGTTACGGCCAACACCCAACGCGCAGGTCTTGCACTCACTTTTGAATAGATCAGATCTGTAATGACATGCACATTGGATTTGTTTTCCGCAATCCAGTCTTTACCTGTCAGGCCAGCATCAAGTGCCCCGTTTTCAACATGCCAGGACATTTCCTGTGCTCTGCATAGTGCGCACTCGATAGTATCATCATTGATTTCTGGGAAATAGCTTCTTCCATTGACGTTAATCTTCCATCCTGATCGCTTGAAAAGGTCTATGGTCGCATTTTGGAGGCTTCCCTTGGGAATCCCCAGTTTCAAAGGCGTTGTCATCTGTTATATACCTCCTCGGGGTTAAATAACGGTTTTCCAATGATACGAATGGATTCACCTTCAACCAATTTATGGAAACAGCTTTTATGTCCGGTGTGACAGGTTGCTCCACCGACCTGTTCGACTTTAAGCAACACCGTATCATCGTCACAATCGATCCGTATTTCTTTGACGATTTGAAGGTTCCCGGATGTTTTTCCTTTGTTCCAAAGCGTCTGTCTGGTTCGACTATAATAGGTTGCTTTTCCAGAGGTGACGGTTGTTTCCCAGGCATCTTTGTTCATAAATGCCAGCATCAGCACCTCTCCGGTTTTATAGTCCTGGACGATGGCAGGTATCAAGCCGCCCATCTTATCAAAATTGAGTTGAATCATAGCATTATCTTTTCTTTTAAAAAAATATCAATAAACAATTTTTCAAACGTTTCGTGAATTCTGAAACTTTTCTAAATCATGCGTCTTTTAATGGCAATTTGCTCTGCCGCCGATATGGAAGAATGGATGTTGGCCTCCGGTTCGTAGTGCCTACGGCACGGAGAGAATGCTGGAATATTGGGATTCAGAGCGGATATAAACAATTGTTAAAAAATCCTTCAGACCCATTATTCCAAAAGTGCTTTATTCCATTGCTCCAATTGAGGCGAAGCCTTAAGCGTCTAATGATGTTCTTAAAACTTGAAAAATTATCTATTTTGTATAATAATGTCAAATTCTTTTTTGTAATATCAGTGTATCTTGCTTAAAGAAAGGATTTTTGATAACATAGCACAAGTGAAAAAAATTGAGTTACGAATCTTTTATCAAGAAAGATTGTTAAGTTATGCCGAAAACTAAAAGCACTTCTCAAATACTCGAAAAACGTGCCAGAAAAAACCAAAGAGGGTATTTCCCAAAGATTGTTAAATGGTTATTGCTCGTATCTTTTATTGTTATCATCATAGGCTCAATAGGAATTACGGGCGTTTATTTATATTTAAGCAAAAATCTTCCAAAAATATCTTCCCTAAATGATTACCGCCCACCAATCATTACAACGGTGTATTCAGACGACAATCGGAAAATCGCTGAGTTTTTTAAAGAACGGAGACTTGTGCTCCCGCTGTCCAAAATGCCCGAAATGCTCAAGCAAGCTTTTGTTGCTGCAGAGGATGCGAGATTTTACAAACACAAAGGGATAGATGTTTTGAGTATTTTCAGAGCCTTTTATAAAAATATCGAGGCCGGAGCCATCGTCCAAGGCGGAAGTACAATTACTCAACAGGTCACAAAATCGTTTCTTTTAACACCTGAAAAAAGTTATACTCGCAAAATAAAAGAAGCGATCCTTGCATATCGTATTGATAAGAAATTTGCCAAAGATGAAATTCTTTTTTTGTATTTGAATCAGATTTATTTGGGACATGGCGCATATGGCGTGGAAGCGGCTTCCGAGAATTATTTCGGAAAATCAGCTCACGAGTTGAACCTAGCGGAATGTGCCATACTGGCCGGTCTGCCCCAAGCGCCGAGCAGATACTCCCCCTTTAGGTATCCGGAAAGGGCAAAACAGCGTCAAATCTACGTTTTAAACCGAATGGTTGAGGAAGGTTTTATCACCAACATACAGGCGACAGAAGCCATTAATAAAGTGCTTGATATTAAGCCCAGGAGAAACCTGTATATCGAAGAAGTTCCGGTATATACAGAGCATATCAGACGATATATTGCAACAAAATACGGCGATGAAGTGCTGTATGAAGAAGGTCTCAAAATTTATTCTGCAGTTAATATCGAAATGCAGAAAATGGCACGGGAAGAAATTTTAAAAGGATTATTTGCTCTTGATAAACGTCAGGGCTACCGAGGACCGATTAAACATCTCAAGCCGGAAGAGATTGAGTCGTTTTCCACGGAACTCCAACTCGAGTTGGATAAGGCACCCATAGAGGAAGGAAAGATCGTAAAAGGCGTTGTAATAGAAATTCATGACAAGAACAATACGGTCATTGTTCGCATGGGAAGTACACTTGGCGTTATCCGAATTGACGATATGCGTTGGGCAAGAAAGCCGGATCCAGAAATCGCCCATTATGAGGCCCGTGTTAACCACGTCAGAGAGGTTTTAAAGGTTGGTGACGTCATAGAGGTTCTTGTAAAAAACAAAATATTCGATACAGATCGATGGTGGTTGTCTCTGGAACAGGATCCCAAGGTACAAGCTGCCCTGCTGTGTATTGAGTCCGAAACCGGAAATGTAAAAGTGATGATAGGCGGGAAAGATTTCAGAGAGAGCCAATTTAATCGGGCGGTTCAGTCGAGACGTCAGCCGGGTTCCGCATTTAAGCCGGTCATCTACGCAGCAGCACTTGACAAAGGATACACGCCGGCAACGGTGATTATTGATTCACCCATCGTATACGAAGATACGGAACATGATTTTACATGGAAACCCAGAAACTACAAAGAAAGATTTTATGGCCCCACGATTTTTCGGGATGCTCTTGCAAAATCTCGTAATGTAGTGACCATAAAGATCTTACAAGATATCGGCATTGATTATGCTATAAATTATGCCCGGCAACTCGGAATCATATCAAATATGAACAGAGATCTTTCCATCGCATTAGGGTCTTCAGGGGTATCTCTGCTTGAGCTTGTCAGTGCATATTCAGTTTTTAACAACCTTGGCTATCTTGTGGAACCCGTCTTTATTACAAAAATTTTAGACAGGGAAGGGAATGTTATAGAAGAAAGCAACCCTCTAAGGAGAAAAGTTATAGAACAGAATACGGCCTATATCATGACCAGTCTTCTTGAAGGTGTTGTCAAGCATGGTACTGGGCATAGGGCGAAGGCACTAAAAAGACCGGTGGCAGGCAAGACCGGCACGACAAATAATCTTCATGACGCCTGGTTTGTGGGATATACACCCCGTTATAACACAGGGACATGGGTCGGTTATGATGATGGGAGCTCCCTTGGAAAAGGAGAAACCGGATCCAGGGCGGCGAGCCCTATTTGGGTAGGCTTTATGCAAAGACTTCTGGCTGACAAACCTGTCAGAGTTTTTCAGGTGCCTGAGGGGGTTGTCTTTTCTAAAATCGATGCCGAGACTGGATTGTTGCCCATCCCTGAATCGGAAAGAACAATTTTTGAATGTTTCAAAGAAGGAACCGTCCCAACCGAATACACCAAGAAGCCGGATGCCATGACAGAGCCGGAGGAATTTTATAAATCAGACATGTAGTGCCTGGACGAAAACGATCTTTTTCGCCAATATCTGCGTCAGACTCAAATTTTAATCCTCGAAATACTACCAGTATTACTGTGGTTAAAATTTTCGTCTTCCTTTATTATAATATTAGGTTATCAAACATTAAATACAAAACACCTTCAAGACCATCAATTTTCGAACCCGTATTTCTTTCTGAGAGTATCAGAGACTTGTCTTGTTAAACCTAGCACTTTATTTGCATGACCAAGGGACAGTGAACCGGTTCCACAGGCAGGAGTGATAAAGGTCTGAGTCAGTATTTCTGCCTTGTCAAAACCAAGAGCCTCTATTGCCGAGGACTGTATTTCCCATCTTGCAACCAGTGATTCTAAGGTCTCTTTTTCAATGTCCTCGCTGTTTAAAGTCGGGACAATTCCCCAAGCCAATATTCCTCCGGATTCGATAAATTGCTTCACAAGATCCGGATAGAGCATCAACTTGTCGAAAAATGAATATGCATCGAAGCTGATGATATCTGCGCCAGATTCCAAAATCAAAGACCAATCGGCATTGGCACAAACGTGAATACCGGCAAAGCCGCTCTCGTCATGAACTGCCCCAACGACTTCATCAAAACAGGTTGCCACATCATCGCGGGACACGCTGATCATTGCGGAAGATCCAAAACCGGCAAGGGCCGGTTCGTCAAAAAAAATAATGATCGGAGATCCGAAGCTTAAGAGTCTTTTCACTTGCCATCTGGCTTTTTGAGCCAGAATCTTTACCGTGACATCCCTTAGCTGTTCGTCGTAGAAAATTGCTTTTCCATTCTGGTCCGTTAAACCCAGCCCAAAGGTTATGGGACCGGTAATTTGTCCTTTAATTGCAAGCGGATAGTTTGAAAGAGAGCGGAGATGCTCCATAAATGAAAAAAAACCACGAGCCGTATCAGGTTTTAGGGCAAATCGAGAATCTTCTGTGACTGCTTCTCCCTCGTTGGCGGCCATATAATCTTCATAAAATTTAAGGATATTATTATCAAAAGATGGATCAGATGTGTCGACAAAAGATTTGTCTGTTTTCAATGTAAGACCTGGAAATCCCGGCTGAAATTGGGCGATCATTCCTTCTTCCCTATATGCGGGAAGCTGAACCCAAAGCGGAATTTCGGGTGTGTACTTGAAGACCAGTTCAACACCTTCAGCGTGATCATGTAAAGGAAGGCTTCCGATCAACACCGGAAGTCCATTGGCCAAGAATTTTTTAGCCATGAATCAGACCCCTTTCTTTATCTTTTAGTTGGTATATCGTTCATATTTCAAACCCAAATATTGCTAAAAAGCTTTTTGAAACAGCAAGCCATATTAAAATTTTCCGGTCTGTTGCCCTAAATTAAGGGTTCAAAGCTCGAGTCATCACTTTTCCTAACACGACCAGCCCTATATTACAAGACCGACAAAATGAATTTGGAAATAGTGCCTGTCCATAGACCGTATTGAATTGACACGTATATATACAGATGTTATTATGAACTATAATTTGCACCATCTTATTAAGGAAGGGCAAACATTGAGATCTGATGGGAGTTTAGAATCGTGGCGAATATCATTCAGCTTGATAAAAAGCTAAAACACACAAAAGAAAAAAAAGCTGAAATAATAAAAAAACGAAAAATTCTGGCTGTCCAGAAAGTGTTTCAATGTATGCAGTGCGCTTTCAAGTGTGAAAAATGTTGTACCCAGATCCAGCCGGAAGAAAAAAAAAAAAAAAGAGCCGTCAATACTCTTCGGATACCCTACCGTTTTTGTGAGAGCTGTGCTGAGGAATATGCCGATTACATCGAACGACTTAAAGGAAGGGGTGATTCGGAATATT
>JAFDCA010000116.1 GCA_019313025.1 Deltaproteobacteria bacterium | reverse complement strand
TTTCCTCCCCGATAACTTTGCCCACTGCTACGGGATCCATAAGCGCTTTATAGATTCGCACTGGCTTGGAGATGTTTTTTACACTCTGCTCCCCAAGGTAATCGTACCCCAAGGGAAGCTTGCTTTCGATCTGATCAAATACGGTGCCAGAGAGGCAGATCCCTCCAGGGTCAGCGAGGCTTTCTACTCTGGCCGCGACGTTGACGCCATCGCCATATATCCTGTCTTCCTCATGGATCACGTCACCAAGGCTGACTCCGATGCGAAACTCCATCTTACGATCTTCAGGTAACTCAGCATTTCTGAATCCGAGTTCTTTTTGAATCTCAACCGCACTACTCACCGCGTCTATCACACTGGCAAATTCTGCCAGAATATTATCGCCCGGAGAATCAACTACCCGGCCTCTGTGTTTCTGAACAATCTCGGTGATAACTTTCCGGTAAGCTGTAATGGTGCGCACGGTGGCTTCGTCATCGTCTCCCATGAGACGGCTGTAACCCTTGACATCCGCACTAAGTATTGCAGTAAGTTTACGTTTTAAGTCTTGTGTGGTCATGTGACACCTCTAATGTTATGCGTTGGTAAAGACCAAGTTTTGAAAATGGAAAACTGATTAGAGGTAGAGAACAGATTTTAGAAGAGATTCTACATTAAATTCAATATAATAAGGAAATTTATATGTCAAACGATAAATTGTTTACTATTTCAAACAGTTAAATGGCACAATGTGGCATTGATTATTGGAAATAATTGATGGAAATAAGTGGTATGGTTGATTTCAGATATCAAGAGATAACCATCCAATCTGTTAACTGAAGCGGTGAATCGGTTTTCGATTCTATCAAATCATGTATCGGTGGGGTAAAACAAAGCCTGGCGCTCCATCGGTGGCGGGATTTTAGATGGAGCTGGGATTCTTTAATCTAAAAACCCTTCTTTTATTGTGATTTCGCTTCTGCTTTTGATTTGCGCCAGCAGTGCATCAAAAATGCCGGACTTTTTTTGCGCCAAAAGTCTATTCTTTATATCTTCTTTTTCTTTGCTAAAATTTTCAGGCGCCGATATTTTTCTATCCTTGAATTGGATAACATAATATCCTTTTGAACCTTTTAGAACGTTTTCCGGAAATGGTTTTTTGTCTGTCAGCTGAAAGGCAACTTCAGTAATATCGCGTTCAAAACCGATTTCAGGTATTGAGCCGCTCCGTTTGAAAAAGCCGGTGGTTTTTGGCGTTAGATTGAATTTTTTGCTTTCAGTCGGCATGGTTTTGCCGTTTTTTAATGCAGCCAACAATGTTTCTGAATCCGCTTTTGCTTTTTCGTCCTGTTTTTCTTTAATTAACTCAAGTTTCACCTTTTCCTTGACCATGTCAAATTCAGGTATCTCGGGTTGAATTTTATCAACGAGCTGAAGAATATAATATCCATTTTCGAATTCTTGGACGTTACTGATTTCCTTGTCTGTAAGATTAAAAGCAACCGACGCAAATTCCGAGGGGTTGTTTATCCCTTTAATAGGGCCTTTGCTTGAAAAGAAGTCCGTGGTTAGAATTGTCATGTTTCGTTCTTTTGCCGCGTTTATTAAATCTTCTCCTTCGAAGACATCATCGGAAACCGCCTCTGCTTCATCATATGCGAGGCGTTTGGCCATATCATCGGTGAGTTTTTTTCGTATGTCCTTTTTGGCGTCGTCAAAAGACGTAACAGATGCTTCATTTACTTTTTCAACCTTTATAAGATGCCATCCGAATCGGGTGCGAACCGGTTCGCTGATTTCTCCGGCTTTCAAAGAAAAGGCCATGTCTGAGAAAGGCTTTACCATGGCATCCCTTTTGAATTTGCCAAGATACCCCCCATTATTTCGGGTGGGCCCTTCCGAATACTGTTTGGCCAATTCAGCAAAATCCTTGCCTTCTTTTGCCAATTTCAAAATATTAAGGGCTCTGTCTTTTGTCTTTTTAACTGTCTCTGGATCAGCATCTCGATTAACTTTTAACAGAATATGTCTTGCTTCAACCGTTTTGGGTGTTTTGAACGTTTCCAAATTATCATCATAGTACTCACGAACCTCTTCATCGGACAATACTATTTTGGACCGAAACGCATCCGGATTAAAGTGCAGATAACGAGCTTTTGCCATAGCGTCTGTTTTATATTTCTCTTTATGATTTTCAAAAAAAGTTTTTATTTCTTCATCCGAAGGATGGATATCTTTATAATGGTTGGGATCAAAAAATACGTAATCAATATTCACCGAAGCATTGATCCAATTGTACCATTCCAAAGCTTCCTGGTCTGAAATTTTGGCGCTGCTGGTAATAAGCGTTCTGAGTTTATCAATCAACATCGCATCTTTCTGGGCTGCTTCAAATACTTCAGGGGTCATTCTCAGACGATCCAGAACATTTGCATAAAGGTTTCGGTCAAACATTCCGGCTCTCTGGAAAGCTGTAAAGTTTGAAATTGCGTCAGCAAGCTCTTTTTCGGAAACTCGAAATTTAAGCCTTTTGGCCTCCTGAATTAAAAGTTTATTATCGATCAACTGGTTTAAAGCCTGTCTTTTCACCTGAAGCTGCTTGAGCATATCCTCATTGAGGTTGTTCCCGAATCTTCTGCGAAGTTGCTCAATAAGGTTGTTGTAGGCCTCTCTGTATTCGTCCAGTGTGATTTGATCACCGTTGACAAGTGCAACCCTGCCGCCTCTCTGTGACCGGAAGCTTCCAACACCCCAGAAAACAAATACGATAACAATGGCCCCCAAAAGGATCTTGATCACCCAACTTCCAGCCTGTTTTCTCATTAACCTGAGCATATAATTCCTTTCTATGGAGATTGAAAAACCGACCTACACAATGACCGTTACCGGTTTTGCCTGCCGGTCGATTTTAGAGCCTACAGACTCTGAACAAATCGCACACAAATATTCATACTTGTCGCCTTCTGGCAGCACGAGCAAAAGACGTTTGCGGACAGGAACGGGTCGTTTACACCTTGGGCAGTAGAGCTCTGTGGCATCGAATTCCTTGAACATTCCACTATTTTTGGCCTGTGGAGCATATGCACCCAGTGGCCCTGTAAAGTTTTTCGGATTCATTGTCTTACCTTATTTAAAAAAAATAACAATATCGTCTATATTAAAGAAAATCTTTTAGGTTCAATATGTTATAATTTATAAAATTGTAATGATATTTATTTTGCATAATTTTGTCAATACTTTCACGCCACAATTTATTCGAAATATTTATTGACATCTATTCCTCATTTTGCTTAGTTTAAACGCATCATTTGGGGCTGTAGCTCAGCTGGGAGAGCGCATGACTGGCAGTCATGAGGTCGACGGTTCGATCCCGTTCAGCTCCACCAATAGAAAAAAAGAGGTTGGCTTATGAAGCTGACCTCTTTTATTATGTGCTCATCTTTATTAAATGCATATTTCCCTTCTTGTCTTGACATAATTCGCATATTGGCTTAAGAGATCTTTCATTTTATCGATAGTAAATGGTTTAATTGTAATGAAAAGCCACAAACGATGCAATCGGTCTTTTTTCATTATTGCCGGAATCGCCATCTGCGTCTTTTTTTCGAATAGGCCTGCAGTATCGTCGGGTATGGATCAAGTTGCTCAAAACACACGTGTTACAGAAACGGAAAATTCAAAAAAACCCGCTGTTCATTTATATTTTTCCGATAAAGATCATTCGTTTCTCAAGGCTGAAACAAGGGATCTTTTTCATTCGGAATATCCAGCCGATTTTGGCAAAATCATTGTCGAAGCCCTGATTGAAGGCCCCAGGTCCGGGCTTATGCGGACGATTCCTGAAAATACAACACTTAAAGCATTTTATGTCACCCGGGATGGCACAGCCTATGTCGATATGTCCGATACCATTAGAGAGGCTCATCCCGGCGGGGTAAAATCGGAGCTCTTTACGATTTATTCGATGGTCAATTCGTTAACATTGAATATTCCCGAAATCGATGCGGTAAAGATCCTGATAGATGGAAAAGAAGCAATGACCCTGGATGGTCATATAGATATACGTTTTCCGTTTAAAGCCAACATGCTTTTAGTACGATGAAAAAAAAAAGTCACATTAAAAATATAAGAAATATCGGTATTATCGCCCATATCGATGCCGGAAAGACAACCGTTACAGAGCGGATACTGTATTATACCGGCCGTTCTCACAAAATCGGTGAAGTTCATGACGGCGAAGCGATTATGGACTGGATGCCTGATGAACAGGAACGGGGAATTACCATTACCTCCGCTGTTACGACTTGCCACTGGAAGGGAATTGATGTCCAGATTATAGATACACCGGGGCATGTTGACTTTACCATCGAGGTTGAACGCTCTTTAAGAGTTCTTGATGGAGCCGTCGGTGTTTTTTGTGCAGTTGGCGGTGTAGAACCTCAGTCGGAAACGGTTTGGCGACAGGCTGACAAGTACCATGTTCCCAAAATGGCCTTTATCAACAAGCTTGACAGGGTTGGTGCAGACTTCTTTGGCGCAATCGAAATGATGAAAAAAAGGTTGAATGCCAATCCGTTGATTTTACAGTTACCGGTGGGTTCTGAAGATGATTTCTCGGGGATTATTGATCTTATCGACATGAAACAGGTCATTTGGGAAGATGAGACCCTGGGAGCAACTTATCAAGAAGAAGATGTTCCTTCGAAACTGCTCGACACCGCAAAAGAGTATCGTGAAAAACTGATCGAAACCGTTGCTGAAGTTGATGATGTTATCATGGAGGATTATCTGTCAGAGACACCCGTTACCCCGGAAAAATTAGTCGAGGCGATTAGAAAAGCAACCATCGACCTGAAACTGGTACCGGTCCTTTGCGGCAGCGCTCTGAGAAATAAAGGAATACAACCGCTTCTTGACGCCATTGTGAAATTTTTGCCAAGCCCTTTAGATGTACCCCCAATTAAAGGTGTACACCCTGAAACCGGCCAAATTATTGAATGCAGAGCAAAAGATTCCGATCCTCTTGCAGCCCTTATATTCAAAGTGTCGATGATTGAGGGTCGTAAACTGTCCTATGTCAGAATTTACAGCGGAACCATGCATTCCAAATCCGACACTTACAATCCATCTCGAAAAAAAAGTGAGAAACTTTCACGCATATTAAAAATACATGCCAACAAGAGAGAACGCATCGATTCCGCCGGTGCCGGCAGCCTGGTCGGGGTTATCGGATTGAAAGAGTCTTCTACGGGAGAGACGCTCTGCTCCATTGATCATCCGGTTTTATTGGAAAACATTGAATTTTACGAACCTGTCATCTCTGTGGCCGTAGAGCCTAAGACCCATGCTGATCAGGAAAAACTTGATCAAGTCCTCGAAAAATTTATGGCTGAAGATCCGACACTTAAACTTCAAAAGGATGAAGAGACCGGACAGACAATTTTATCCGGTATGGGAGAACTTCATCTCGAAATTATTATCAGTCGTATGCAACGAGAGTTCAAAACCAATGTCAATGTGGGAAAACCACAGGTAATGTATAGGGAAACCATTGAAAATGAAGGACATGCATCTGCAATATTTGATAAGGAAGTAGCGGGACAAAGACATTTTGCAAAAGTAACGTTAAAACTGATACCTTTGGAACGGGGTGCTGAGAACAGGTTCAGGTCTGAAATCGCGGACGAAACAATACCTGATATGTTCATCCCTGCCATCAAAAAAGGTGTGATGGAATCTCTGGAAAGTGGTGCATTAATGGGATATCCTGTTGTCGATGTCGAGGCTGTTCTTGTCGGAGGGGAACATAAAGAATCTTTGAGCACTGAACTGGCCTATACGGTCAGTGCATCGATGGCGTGTAAGGCAGCATTGACCAAAGGGGAATCGTTTCTTTTAGATCCGATTATGAATGTGGAAGTTTTTGTTCCAGAGACTTTTATGGGAGAGGTGATAGGGGATCTCAATTCTCGAAATGGAAAAATTGAATCTATTGAGCACAAAATGGGCTTACAGGTGATAAGGGTTGTGGTTCCACTGGCGCACATGTTCGGATATTCAACATCATTGCGATCAGCAACACAGGGCAGAGGGACATTCACCATGCAATTTTCTCATTTTGACCGATGCTGAACATTCCTCTTAAATTCCACAATTCACCCCGGATTTCTCGCCGATTTTATTCTCTTTACTCATAAATCAGTTTTTACAATAAAAATTTCTACACCCCTTGATTAATTCTTTTGTGTTTTATTGGCGTCATCCTTTTCTGATTTAATCTTTTTATTTCCAATCTCCTTCAACAATTCCTCTACCTTGGCCCTTTTATAGGGTTCGTCGGTGTTCTCCAACGCTTTTTTTAGATGGAAAATGGCATTTTTGAAATCCCTTTTATCTTTGTAATGGATGCCGAGATAATAATGCGCCTCACTTTTGTTTCCAAGCTTCCAATATGTTTCACCAAGGGTATAAAAGGCACGGGGATAGTTGGGTTGTTTTGAGACAAGTTTTTCAAACGTTGCGACCGCATCCATGAGACGGCCAAGTTCTACCTGGGTGCGCCCCATATAAAAAAGGATATCAGGATCATCCGGGTTAATGCTGGCAGCGCCGTCCAGAATGTTGAATGCCTGCTGGTAATTTCCTTCAA
>JAFDCA010000115.1 GCA_019313025.1 Deltaproteobacteria bacterium | reverse complement strand
TGATTCTACATCTCTATGCTATGAGAAGGTGATTTTTTGCAATGACCTAAAACATTCTCTTTATAATACTTCTATAGTATACTGGAAAGTTTTTCTTCAATGATATCAATATATAACAGGTATTTTATACTTGACTCCGATACACGTTTTAGGTAAAAATCAATCAGAGCCAAAAAAAATTTGATTAGGATCAGGGGGGATGAACTATGCCCAGAATACCACGGATGGTAATCGATGATGAGACGACGGTTTATCACGTAATGTCCAGGTCAGCGCTTGATGGCTTTCCATTGGGTGATATTGAGAAGGATTTCATGTTGGATCTAATCAGGCGGTATGCTGCACTGTATTTTGTTGAAATCTTGGGATTTTGTCTAATGGGCAACCATTTCCATATTCTGGTAAAAACGCTTCCCGAATACAAATTTTCAGATCAAGACATAAAAAGGCGCTATGTGAGCTTTTATGGTGACGAGCGTGTATTCGCAGATGGGATAGTTCCATCTTTACGGGAGAAATTATCAAACCTATCGGAATTTGTTCGCGAAATAAAAGTCGGCTTTGCCAGGTACTACAACAAAAGGCATAACCGGCGGGGCTATTTTTGGGGCGACCGGTTTAAAAGTGTTATCGTTGATAGAGGAGAGACCCTGGTTAACTGTCTGGCTTATATAGATCTCAACCCATTGCGGGCCGGCATCGTTAGCCGCCCGGAGGACTACCGCTGGAATTCCTTGGGCTACCATGTGCAGACCAACAACCGGGATAACTTTCTTTCAACTGATTTCGGATTAAAGGAATTTAATGTCGAAAGCGAGAAAGAGCGCATCAGACGGTATCGCCGATATGTGTATGAAGCCGGGGCAATAAACCGGCCTGAGGAGGGAAAAACCAAGGTAATTGGCAACAGGATTCTTGAAAAGGAGCGCAAGCGGGAGTTTGAACTCAACCGAAATGATCGATTCAGATACCGCACGCGCTATTTTACAGATTCCGGCGTCATCGGCTCTAAAGAATTTGTTTCAAAGACATATATGCGCTTCAAACATCATTTTAATTCAAAAAATGAAAAAAAACCAAAACCCGTAAAAGGATTATCCGGGGTTTATTCCTTGAAGCGACTGTCTGAAATCATTTGAAAAGCATAGACAACCTGTCCCCGTATTTCTTTCAACAGCTTTCTGAACGTTACCCGAAACCTTATGGGGGAGAAATGAGGGATTTGGTTAAAACGTAAGCTGCTTGCAGCGCTTCCGTAGGGCAAAGTGGAAAGCATTCTTTGCAGCCCCAGCATTCTTTGGAGGCTATTTCGGGGATGAAACAAATCTCTTTTCTGATTCCCCGGTCAACAAATCCAACGGCGTGCTTTTTCTTGACTTCAGCACAATATCTTACACATAGACCGCAATGAATGCAAAATGAGGCCTCTTTTTCAAAACGGTCTTTGTCAGCTCCATACTCCCCGGCAAATGCCAGCAATTCCGGTGAATCCGGGGCATGACAAAGCTGCAGCTCTAATATCATTTTGCGAATTTTATCTATCTTCTCAGATCTAGTTCTTACAACCAGGTTTTCTTCTACCGTGTAAACGCAGGAAACGACGCGTTTTGTCCAGTCTCCAACCTGTACTTCTACAATGCAAAGGCGACACCCCCCGAAAGGCTCCAATTTCTCATGATGACATAGTGTCGGTATCTCTATGCCGGCACTCCGGGCCGCCTCCAGGACGGTCATCCCTTCTGTGGCTTTAACCTCTTTGCCATCTATCTGTAGAATGATTTCGCTCATTTTTCTTTGCTCTTTCTGGTTATAATTCTGTTTTCTTCGGGGATCGGAGGAGGAACAGGCTCGCCTGAAATCTTTAGCACCGCACCAAAGCGGGAGGGGCAAACTTCAAAGCAGGTTCCGCATTTCGTGCATTTTTCCTGGTCAATTATGTGGATCTTCTTTTTACCGCCATCCACCGCATCGGCAGGACACTTCCTTGCACAGATCATACAAGCCTGGCACTTACCCGGGTCAATATGGTAGGCAATCAGCTCCTTGCAGGACAAAGCAGGGCATTTTTTCTGCTTTATATGGGCTTCATACTCATCTCTGAAATAGCGAACCGTGCTAAGAAATGGGTTTGGGGCACTCGTACCCAAAGCACAGAGGGAGGCCTCTTTGGCCACCTCGCCAAGCTCCTCTAAAAGCTCGATGTCCCCCTCGTTGCCCTTCCCCGCGGTGATGTTTGTAAGGATCTTAAGCATTTGCCTCAGGCCTTCACGGCAGGGGACGCATTTCCCACAGGATTCATCCGTGAGAAAATCAAGGAAGTACCTGGCGACATCAACCATGCAGGTATCTTCATCCATCACGATCATCCCGCCCGACCCCATCATAGAGCCCGCTTGGGTGAGTTCATCAAAACCAACTTCCAGATCCAACAAATTCTCGGGGATACACCCGCCAGATGGTCCTCCGGTCTGCACGGCTTTAAACTTTTTGCCTCCGGGGATTCCACCGCCTATTTTGTAGATAATATCTCTCAGCGTCATGCCCATGGGCACTTCCACCAGGCCGGTGTTGGTAATCTTGCCGACCAGTGAGAAAATTTTCGTGCCCTTGCTTTTTTCGGTTCCAATTTGAGTAAACCAATCAGCACCTTTATTGATAATAAGGGGAACATTGGCCCATGTTTCAACATTATTCAAAACGCTGGGGTTATCCCAAACGCCCTTGACCGCGGTGTGGACATATTTCGGTCTGGGCTCGCCGGCTCTGCCTTCCAATGCGGTCATCAACGCACTCGATTCACCACAGACAAAAGCACCGGCGCCTTTATGTACGATGACCTTGAAATTAAATCCTGAGCCAAGGATGTTTTTCCCGAGAAAACCATATTCCTCAGCCTGCTTGATCGCGATGGCCAGATTCTCTACTGCCAGGGGGTATTCCTGCCGAACGTAAACAAAGCCCTCCTGTGAGCCGATGGCATAGGCACCAATCATCAGCCCTTCGAGGACGGAATGGGGATTCCCCTCAAGAAGGCTCCTATCCATATAAGCGCCGGGATCACCCTCATCCGCATTGACGATCACATATTTCATATCTCCGGGGGCATTGCGGGATTCTTCCCATTTTCTTCCGGCGGGAAAACCGCCGCCGCCCCTGCCCCTCAGGTTGGACTTTTTGACTTCCTCGAGCACCTGTTCGGGCGCCATCCGGCAAATCACTTTTTCCAATGCGGAATAACCGCCAATTGCTAAATAGTCATTGATGCTCTTGGGATCGATACTGCCGTTGGAGCCGAAAACGAGCCGCTCCTGATTCTTGTAAAAGGGGATTTCAGATTCGTAAGTTATCTTTTCGTCCGTGTCGGGGTCGGTATAGAGTAAGCGCTCTAAAACCTTGTTACCGTTGACGGTCTGGGATACAATTTCAGGTACATCTTCAGGCGTTATCTGAAAATAGCAGCTTTTCTCAGGATGATTTACGATAATCGGACCCCTCTCGCAAAAGCCATGGCAGCCGGTTTTTCGCAGGTCTACCTTGCCAATTAGGCCCTGTTTTTCTATTTCGGCTTCGATACTGGCAGCGACATCGCCACTGCCGGTGGCATGGCAAGCGGATCCGGAACACAGTGTTATACAGGGTTTTTTCGGGTCCCTGTCCGACAGGATGTCCTTCCTAAATTTTTCCAATTCAGATGATGACTTTATCCGCGGCATAATTTTTCCCTACTCGTAACTTTTTAGCACGTCAGCTGTTTCACCTGCTGCCATCTTTCCGTGGGTCCTCCCATCGATTTCCATCACCGGTCCTAAGGCACAGCAGCCAAGACAGTTAACCGTTTCCAGGCTGAATTTCAGATCCAGGTCCGTTTCACCGGGTTTAATTCCCGTTAGATCCTGCACCGTATCGAGAACCCGTGTTGCACCCCGCACATGACAGGCCGTACCCATACAGATGTGAATCTCATGCTTTCCTTTGGGAACCAGGCTAAAGGCCTTATAAAAGGTGGCGACATGCTGTATACGGGTTAAAGGGACCTCCAACCTCTCGCTGATCCTCTGTAATGCTTCCCTGGGCAGCCAGTGATTTTCACTCTGAATCCCCAGTAATACCTGGATCAGTGAACTGGCTTCGCCCTGATGTTTATCAATAATCTGATCGATTCTATCCATATCCACCATCCCAATCTCCTCTATTCCCCTGACTGACGGCCTGCGCTAATCGCTTAGCTGCGCCATATCGACAATTTGTTGTCGATGTTGAACACGCTTTTGTATTTTATTGTTATAAATGAACTAAAATTCAAAATGACTAAAATGATCTAAAATTGTGGAATGCTATCATTTTAAATA
>JAFDCA010000114.1 GCA_019313025.1 Deltaproteobacteria bacterium | reverse complement strand
TATATTGAAACACAGGGTAAAATATATTTCGTCAAAGGGAATCCTGTAAATGCGTCGGCAGGATCATCGGTTGGGATAGATGCTTTGAATTCACTTTTTGGCTGGGTTGATGGAGAATTTGAGTTCAGAGACGAAAGTGTTTCTTGTGAAAAGATTATTAACAAAAGCCGCATGCAAATTATCTTAGACGCCTTAAGCATGCTTGACGATGGTCAAATAGAAAGGTTGGGTCCTGTGTCATTCTCCGACAAATCACGATTATCTGGAAATTCCTCAAAGCTGCCTTTTATAAGAGGGCCTCTTATCGATTATACATATATCGTTGACGAGGAAGAATTCCGTGCAAAAAACAAGATCGTTGCAGAAGGAAAACATGGTGGCTGGTTGTGGATTATTTTAGAAGGTGTGGCAGAAATTGTCAAAAAAACGCCAAAAGGTCATTTAAAATTGCTAAGGATTGGTGAAGGCGCATTTATTGGAAGTATTACTTCTTTTTTAATGTTAGAACCAACAGCACGAAGTGCGGCGATTTCTGCCGTAACCAATGTCCAACTGGGTGTGCTTGATTCGCGTCGGCTTTCAGTTGAATTCTTGCGTATGTCCAATTCTTTTAGAAATCTTGCTTTGAGTCTTGATAAAAGGATAAAACAGGTCACTGATATGGCAGTTAATGTTCATTTAAACAAGATACGGTTGGAAGAATATATTAACGTCAAAAATCAGGTGATTAAACAGGGGGAGAGGGAGGAAAGTTTATTCGAAATTACTGAAGGTGTCGCACATATTGTTCGGCATACCGAACATGGATATGTGCCATTGGGGAGTCTTTATCCCGGAGATTTCTTTGGCAATATTCCATTTCTTGATCTTGGACAAGAACCATTTCATGCTTCTGTCTTTGGCTCGGAAAACCTTGAATTCGAGAAATTTTCTCCTGATAGCTTTCATCAGGAATACAATCAGCTTCAGCCCACATTTAAAAACTTTATTGATCATCTTGCGACCTGTATCTCGGTAACCTCCATGGTCACATGCGAGTTTCATAAAAAATCCAGCCAGAAATAAACCCTGGTTCAATGATTTATTTAGTTATGAGAAAAGGGATTGCCCGAAAAACTGTCTAAAATGGGGGAAAACATGGCGCTTAATGAAAAAAGACATCATCCAAGAATCAATTCGCTTAATCTGATATCCTATAATTGCATTGATGCAACTGAGAATGTTGTCGCACAGGGAATGGGAAGAACTTTAAATGTCAGCGAAGACGGTATTTTGCTGGAAACGCATGTTTCGATAGATCCCCAATATACCATTGAGCTGGCAATAGGCCTTGAAGATGAACTGATTAATATCAAGGGTAGTATTATTTACTCTACACCTGGAAAAAATGAAAAGTTTCAATCAGGAATCGAGTTTTTCGAAACTGACGACGCGACAATTGAAATTTTAAAAAAATATATTAAAGTGTTTTCAGAGCATTAATTATGTATGTTTTTGCAGGGTAATGGAAAAAAGATTTGGCTGAGTAAAGGATTTAATTGAATGGAACAGACTGTGATTGAAACAAATTTTGAAGCGTTAAATCTAATAAAAAGGGGAAAGGTACGGGATATATACGATATAGGCGATCATCTATTAATGGTGGCTACAGATCGAATTTCCGCCTTTGATGTCGTCATGCCCAATCCAATTCCTGAAAAAGGAAAAATTCTCACTCAAATTTCTCTTTTTTGGTTCGAAATAATGAGGCCGGTTTTGGCCAATCACGTCATCTCCGCCAATGTGGATGATTATCCCGAAATATGCAGACCTTATTCGGAAATTCTCCGTGGAAGGAGCATGCTTGTAAAGAAAGCGGAACCACTGCCCATCGAATGTATTGTAAGGGGCTATATATCCGGATCTGGTTGGAATGATTACCAGGTTTCCGGCAGCGTTTGCGGTATAAAACTTCCAACAGGCTTGAAAGAATCCGACAAGCTATCCAAACCGGTCTTTACACCTTCGACCAAAGCAGCGTCAGGTCTTCATGACATTAAAAAAAAAAAAAAAAAAACCGTTGAAAAGATCGGAAAACCATTGGCCGAAAATGTCAGAAAACTCAGCCTTGAAATCTATAACAAAGGAGCGGACCTGGCGTATAAAAAAGGTATCATCATTGCGGATACAAAATTCGAGTTTGGTATTTTGAATGACGATCTTATACTCATCGATGAGATTTTGACTCCGGATTCTTCCAGATTCTGGCCCCAATCATCCTATAAACCCGGTGGAGCGCAAAATAGTTTTGACAAGCAGTACTTAAGGGACTACCTACTTTCCATTAGCTGGAATAAAAAACCCCCGGCACCATTTCTTCCACAACATGTTATTACCAATACACGCAATAAATATATTGAAGCATTTCAGAAACTCACCGCAGCAACGTATGCGCTTTAAAGAAAAAATCGTCCATTTCTACCAGATTGATCCCAACGATAATGCTTTTCGTATCACTACAGAGAAGCAAGTGGATGATTTGATGGTTTCAATAAAACACGTTGGAATATTGAATCTTCCATTGTTATTGAAAAAGGAAGAAACCTATACCATTATAAACGGTTTTCGTAGGATTGAGGCCTGTCGTCGTCTGAATTGGTCAACACTTAAAGCGATGGTGCTCGATTCTAATACCATGAGGCTTACATGTATAAAATATGCCATAACTGAGAACGCTTTTCAAAGACCTTTGAACATAATAGAAAAGTCTAGGGCCATCGAAATGCTGTCCCACTTTTTCAAAGATATTAACAGGCTATCCGAAGAGCTGACGGTATTGGGAATATATGAACATCCATCAATGATCAATAAGCTCAAAGAAATTTGTCACCTTCCCGATCCACTTCAAAACAGCATTATTTCCAATAAGATTTCTCTTGCCATGGTTCTGGAGCTTGCCGGAATGTCGTGGGATGATGCGAAAGGCTTTATAAATCTTTTTAATACCCTTAAATTGGGCCTCAATAAGCAGAGGGAAATCGTAACACTGGTAAAAGAAATTGCCATGCGTGAAGATATCTCAATCATACAGGTTATTGAAGAACCTCATGTGAAAAAAATCTTAATGAATGAGGATCTTGATAAAAACCAAAAGGCTCACAATATAAGGATATATTTAAAGAAACGGCGCTTTCCAACCATAGCTGTCAGCGAAAAAACTTATGAAGACTATTGCCAAAAATTGAACCTTGAAAGAGGTTTAAAACTGATTCCGCCAACAAATTTTGAAAGTCCAACTTTTACCTTGCAACTAAATTTTAAAAACACGGATCAACTTAAAAGTCTTAAAAGCTCATTTGACGCCCTCATAGAAAATCCATACCTTAGAAAAATAGTGGATTGATATATACCATATATAGATTATTATTGAAATAATAATACCCCATATTGTAAATATTAATTAAGTTCTTTTTATTAATAAATTATAAATCGTACTTTGATGAGGTGAAAGTGATCTGAGTTTGGATTAAATATCAACAGGTTATCGCAGCAAGTCTAATGAATCATTGAAAATTTTACTTAATTGCAATAAAAAGTAAATATATTTACTTGACTAAATAAAAAGCACCATTTATATAAAGCTTAATTAAATAAATATGGTTCAGGTAAATATGGGTATAAAGGAAAGGAAAGAACGGGAAAGAGGG
>JAFDCA010000113.1 GCA_019313025.1 Deltaproteobacteria bacterium | reverse complement strand
TTGAGCATGATTTGGGTGCATCTAATCGATATTATATACAAATCCGCGCTTATCAGAAAAATGGAAAATTTTGTTGTATTCTCAACAGGATAGAAAAACTCACAACAAAATAGCCGTAATATAAACCTATGGGGCAAGTCTAAAATTATGGATTGGTATGGCTAATTTATACTTTATGTGCTGCCACATTATTGTAGATTAGCAGAGCTGATGCCGATATCCACCAGCTTCTGGGATAGTGTACCCGCCAAGGCCTCAACTGCAGTTCCCACCAGCGGGTTGAGAACTATTACCCCAGTGAGCGTTTTCCAGAAGGCTTCCCCACAGCGCCTGCAGCGTTGAGATTGGCCGCCTGGTGCAGCTTGCCCTCATCCTTGTTGTTTTTGGTCACCACATCTTCCCTCGACACCTCCCGTCCAATTGTGAAGTGCTAATGAACAAAAATAGGGCAATATCCGCCATAAGAATGGCTAAAGACGGTGACCTGCCCTTGGTAAATACGTGCAACAATCATTTGTACTTCGCCCCCATAGGCATAGGCACGAAGATCATACTTCCAGTCAGTTGAATTTTCATCATTTTCAAAGGTGACTTTTGGGGCCGGAATGTATTGCTGTATGAGAGTATCTTCGCTCATCACGCGGTTGAAGACTTTACGTGAGATACTGCTACCACGGTAGGCGCCCTTACCTCCGTAGGACTGTGGGGGTTTGAAAAACAACTGCTTTCTTTTCTGCCAAACCTCACTGATATCGACAAACTCGCTGGAACGCCAAGTGGGGAGAATAACCTTACGAATCGCATCGATTGAGATATCGGAGGTGGCCACTGTTTCCAACCATCCGTCACTACTCATCGGAACAAGGTTTCTCTTATCAGCGAGAAGCACATACTCCTTGGGATTGGGTGAAAAAACACATGCCCCTTCGAGGTAAGCACGACGGAGTTGTTCAGATGAGGGATCTGAAAGGGTAAAATCGCAATAACGATTATAAATGAAATCAATCTTCTTTTCCGCGGCGAAAAGTTCGCCGTCACGATACGTGAGGTTGATGTAATCATGAATGTTTGCCGTATAGCCCCATTTTTCAAAAAGAGACTTATATAATAAAAACTCAGGGAACATTTTCTGTGTACGGGGTGCTTCATCAATAATGGCGATATGCGGTGAACCTTCAAGGCCGAGGTATTGAAACTCCCTAATAAAGGATTTCTTGAGCGAGTTCATCGCCATAGGGAAGGGATTTGATTGCGCGTGCATACTGTAGAGTGCATTGGCAATTAGATATCCGGAGGCATTGGTATTGATTTCGAGAAGGCGTGGTGTTTCCCCTTCGAGATGAAAGTCATAAGACATAAGTACGGAAAGGTTTGCAGCCGAACTTAAAAGAATCTCCCGATCGACGTGAGTACTAAGAATGGCCTTGTGATATGAATCCTTTCGGCTCAGGCGAAATATATTGTCGATGGCCTCGGTAATCGAATCGATTACGTTTTGTTGAATAAAAATTTTGTAAGGAGAGATAACATTTCTGTTTTGCCAGAGCTCATTGAGCTCAGAGATGGACGGATACTCATTGGCGAGCTGAGTATTGTATTCGCTATAAAACTCATCCCAAGGCATCGCTTTCTCCAAAAGCAGCGAATTAGAAGTTTCCTTTGTGAAAATAAATCAAATAATAAGATTGAATTCCGTTCGCCGCATTGTTACTAAGTAGCGCAAGCTACTTGTCGAAAAATTCATGGACGAACTTTATGACCACATGCAACATTAAACATAACCGGTTTGATTGTTTGAAAATTTAGTGATTGTAGAGTCATTGGAGTCATTGAGCGTATCTCGATCAGCTAAAACGTCCCATGGTTGTGATAGCTAATTAAGTTCTCCGGATTCCCTAAACAAGCACCCAGGCATAATCTATCCGTTTTATGTCGCGCTTCAAGCGAAGGTCTGCGAAGTCTTCTGCGCCCATGTCTTTCAAAACTTTACGTAAGCTTTCCTTTTCCGAGGCGTTCATCTGATCCGTTAGAGCCTGAAACCTGGTATGATGCATTACGTCGTCCAACAGGCCAATGCGATGGATGGTGGTGCCCATCTGCAAATGCTCGAGTTCCCCCAAGGCTTGATGGCAACGCTTTTTCCCTTCAATATCGACGATTGAGCCAGCAGGGCGGTCCTCCATATCAAGCCAGTCGTGATACAGGTCTATTGTTGCCTTGATTTCAGGGATGAAGTGTTCGCCAAGCAGCTTTAAGAAGGCGAGCAACGTATCGGGTAGTTCATCGATAGAGAAATATTCCTGCGGGACTTGCCAAACTTCCTGGTCCACAATGGGAGGGCGCAACATGGTTTCGATCCAGCGGTACATGGCGGGCGCACGCAACTTCACCCTATTGCTAGATGCGACGTCGCGACCATGATGAGCATAAAGAGGTCCCATAAGGCCATAATCCGCCAATGATGGTACACCGCCGAGGATGTATGGATATTTCGAAAAATGCGCATTCAAGGCGTCGTAGAGCACATCGATCGACGTCTCAATAGCCACATCAACACTGTGATCGAGACCAACTCCCAGGACCGGCAGATAGCCCCGCATTGATACCGCGAAGCCACTTGCTTGTTCGATCGTCGCCAGTGTGCGCTTAAACTCGTTTCTAGCATACAACCGGTTTTCATATGATGTATTCCAACGAAGATACATGGAAGACTTTGTCAAGCCCTCTGATCCAAAAGTGTGGATCAGGTGCGCCAGCGCGGCTAAAACTTTGTCTTCGGGCAGCATGGGTAGATCCGGAAATTTTGGTTCTAAAAACTCCATAATCTCAGTTGAATCAGCAATGATGTCCCCCTCCGGAGTCTCCAGAACGGGAACGGTGAAATATCCAACCGTTTTCATGATCGTGTCGTTGTAATGCGGATGGGACGGATTGATCTCGACATAGTCGATCTTCTTTTTTATTAAGTACGGGCGTACTTTTGAGGTGTACAGAGACCAGTTTGCGCCCCACAAAATAAATTTGTCGCCTGCAATCTCTCTAATATTTACTGTCATTTGTCTCCTCCTTTTTGTTTAATATTATTTGTTCGGGCCATCCTGTTGCCGCCCAACTCCGTGATCGGTCTTTTCTGATTTTCCAACTCATCGGATACTAAAAGTTAAACGGATATTGATTTGCTCCTGCATTTTGTGGTCCACAAATAATCAAAAAATTACAGAAAAATGGAGATTATCCTACTCCGACGAAAGGTTGTGATATCATCAAAATCGGAACCAAAATTAAGAAAACGAAAATTGCAGATTGCCAGTACATGCAATCAGGCAAAAGTGCATGAGTGTTTGCAATATTCCTAATATTTCAGTTGTTTAAAAGGTTTTGATACATAGCAGTTGTGTTGCCAGTAGCAGAAAGCAACACTGGAAGCCTGCCGTTTAGGATTGGTTATATCACAGGTTTTTGAGCGTAAAGATTGGTCCCTGATTTCTAATCCATTTGAGATCCGTGCCGGTCAACAGTCAATCGTCCCAATGAGTCGGAAACGGTTTGATCGATGATGTCAGATTACGGCGTGAGTCTCCTTCCAGCATCCAATCATCGCAACCCCCATGCCGACGTTCGAAATGCCGCTGCCCACGGACAATCCGGGCCCGCGGGCAATCTGGGCGTTTGAATTTCCTATTCGCCGCCCCCAAAGCAATAGAGGCTAAATTGTACGTTGCACTGAGCCGGGGCACCGGAGATTTGGGTCCAGTCAGCATTGGTAGCGGAGCTAACTCCCCTATCCCCACAACCAGAGATTCCTGGCTGACAGAAATCTTCCACCGAATTATCTGTCCAGTTTTGACAGTTTGACTCCGTGTTAGTACCCGACGTGTTTGTCCCAGTCCACGCAAACCCCGATTTCGGATCACCGAACTCGTCCAGATTGATCGCAGCATTAAGCATGCCGTCCGTGAGGTCGGCCTTGTCGCCGGCGATGACGGTTCCGTCGACAAGCTGATATTGCCCATCCGGGATGCGTCCTATCGCATCCTCCGCGTCGTCCGAGAGCCACGCCGTCCAGGTTCCGCCAAGACCTGCCTCCTCCGATGCAGCTTGCCATTTCTCATCGGCGCCGGCTAGTCCGCCGAGGTTGCCATCATACAGGATCTGCGTTATGAAGACCTGGACCACGTCGCCGAGGGGCGCGGTGACCTCCACTGAATCACTAGCCGGCTCAGAGACTGCACCTTGATCGTCTGTCACTGTCAGCGTCACCCCATAGATTCCGGCGGCTACATAGGTGTGAGACGGGTTCTGTTCCGTCGATTCGTTGCCATCACCGAAGTC
>JAFDCA010000112.1 GCA_019313025.1 Deltaproteobacteria bacterium | reverse complement strand
TCTCCTGCCAATCCAGCTGACAACCATTCTCCGGATGCAGGGAATACACTGATACAAAGAACAAAAATTACTATTCCTAATAGTGTAATTTTGTATCTCATACATTCTCCCATAGTCTCTATAAATTCAGGCGGAACCAGTGAGTATCCGAAGTTAATCAGCGAGTTTGTCGGGGCCTTCATAAATTGGCGAAAGAATGTCATTACATCCGGCGCGCTCACAATTTCAACATATATCCACGCCGGTTTGATGGCCCTTATTTTGGTCAGAATGGGACCCCATTCCCGGGTTCCGTAAGGGACGACTTCATATAAAGCCACCTCCCAACCTTTTTCCTTGGCCCTATCCTTCAGTCCGGCACCCGACTCAGTACCCCAAGAATCGTCCGCCACGATTGCAGCTATCTTTTTGTTGGGATAGCTGTATGGAAGGCTTTCCATAACGTCAAACACATCTTTAGCGATTGTTTTCTCGACATCACCCAATTGGAATACATTGGCGTATTTCTCAGGATTCTCACGTATAACATTTATCGCTAAAATAGACTCATCATACATAAAAAAAGGTGCATCATACTTACCGTAGGCCCTGACATCCTGGCCCCATCCCGCCCAGCCGGCGTGAAGAACATCTACCTTTTCTCGGCCACAGAGCTTATCGGCTGCCTGCATAACCGTTTCGGGAGCAAATTCCTGGGTGTCAAAGCGGATTATCTTCAAGGATCGACCCAATAACCCTCCGGCTTCATTGATTTCATCCACTGCAAACTTGATCCCCCGATAATAACCCACGCCATCGGAGGCATAAGGGCCTGTCATGGGAAGCGGCACACCGACTTTAATTGGATCTTTTCCACTAGCGGCAGACACAAGTCCGATGGCACTCAAAAAGAAAATAACCAATAGAATTCGATTTAGTACACTTTTATTCATCGTCATCATTTTTTCTCCTTCCTTCTTTTTAATCCACAGATTTCGCAGATTACACTGATTACGTTGAATGTGCAATCGTGGTTGCGAAATCCGTCGGGTTAAATTCCCCGCAGCTTGCTGCATTAAGGTAGCGTTTATCATTCATGGGTACCCGTGGCTTGCCGCGAGGTAGTTCATTGATTTTTTTTCGGAATACTAAATGTTGAGCCCCATTTTGGATAACTGTTCCTTTTTCTTTTCCCAAAGGGTTAAATATTCCTTGGAGGGTGTCAAGGTCTTTTCATCACAGCACTCCAAGAAACTTTTGCCCTCCGGGGCGTTCTTGGCCATAACATCCTTTTCATAGTCCGCATTCAGTTTCATGGCAATCTCGTTTGCATCGCTCAGGCTCATCCCGGCCGCAACTCGGCTGATATCGCAAAGGATTCTGGCTTCCATGCCTGAGAAGGCGTCCGTCTTAATCATCGAACAGCCTACGGGGCCATAAATGAAAGAATATACCGAAGCCGTGTGAGCAATGGTTTGGGCAGCGATTTCATCGCAGAGCATTTCAGTGCAGGGCCCTGCGGCGGCTCCCTGATACATCGCCAGCATCAGATCATATCCGGCCGCCTTGAAAGCCAGTGAGGCCATAGAACTCATCCAGATGGTCCATTTGTCGGAAGAAACTCCGGAATGCAGATTGACCGGATACATACTAAAGGTCATTGGCCTGGCGATAACATAAGCCGCCATGATTTCAGCTACCGCTGTGATAGCCGATCCTTCCGGGCCTCCGGAATATCCCCCGATGGTAGGTCCGCCCATGCAGGCATCGATAATGTTTCCCAGATGTTGGTTATGCACGATTTTTTTAAAGACCTCGCAGTCGGCCTTGAGCTCATTTAAGAAAACCACCAGATGCATGTCCGATGGCCGCAGTCCCCCGTCGAAATCTCCGGCATTCTGAGACTCACTGTCGGAGCCCGACATGATGCCCAAAATGCTAAGCCCGGGTTTTCCCACTCGCAACAGGCTTTCCCGCGCCCACAGGGCCTCGTATTTACATACGAGAAGCTCCAGCGGAGATTTGGCACGAATCTCTTTTCCGAATAAGGACTTTATTGTTCCCGTATGCAACCCGTCGATGGGCTCTTTTGCGTAGCTGGTCAGAATTTTGATGCAGTTTTCCTCGGAGATCGGCGCACCGTTGACGCCGCCGATGATAAGCGGCCTTCTTTGATCCTCAATCCCTCTGACATAGCACTCCCTTTCATCAGCCCCCGTACCCATCGTATGGCTTGTCGGTGCATCTTTAAGTGCCTTGATAATCTCATCACGCTCGATCTTTATAATGCTCTTGGTGTCAATGAAGTAGACGCCCACCTCTGAGACCAACTCCAAGGCAGCTTCGAATACCCGTTTGGCCATATCCAGGTCCTGAGGTACGACATCTTCACGGTTGTATGATATTTCATATTTTTGGGTGAGTTCCTGCAGTTTATCCGGAAGTACTTCGATGTCGAAGGTCTTACCTTCCATTCTCTCGCCATTTAGCGCCCGATCGTAAAATTCCAATATACCACTCATATTGCCATCACCTCCTTAATTCAAGAGCTCTTTTGCGACTTGGACGGCCGCCGTAAAATCCTTGCCATAACCATCTGCCCCGATTTGGTCCGCCAGTTCCTGTGTAACCACACCACCCCCAACCATAACCAAATATTTACTCCTCAGCCCACGCTGGTTTAAAACCGCAATCACGTCCTTCATATAGGGTACGGTCGTGGATAAAAGTGCCGAAAGGGCGATGATTTTTGCGCCTTTTTTTTCGGCCTGATCGACGAATTCCTCGGCCGGTATGTCAATACCTAAATCGTGAACTTCAAAACCGGATATATCCAGGAAAGTGCTGACGATGTTTTTTCCTATGTCGTGTAAATCATGATGAACGGTTCCAATGACAACGATTCCCTCTTTTTTCATCAAAGATTCATCTTTCATGGCCTCAAATGATGGACGCAGGACGTCGATCGCCTTCATCATGGCATCTGCAGACCTTACCATTTCGGGCAAAAACAATTCCATGCTTTCAAATTTTTGCCCCACAACCTCGATTCCTTTACGCAACCCATTCTCCAAAATGTCGATTGGGTCAAGGTTTTGTGCTAAAGCTTCTTTAATTAGCTCTGCAATTTTTTTGTCCCGGTCCCCATCAATGATGGTGTTGGTAATTGTTTCCAGAGTACTCATCTTCTTGCCTCCTCAATTAATGTTTTGTGGTCATCCCTTTAATCACAAAAAAAAGGGTGCGATTTTACTAGTTCAACAATTCAAAGCTATTCAGGATGGGAGGATATTTCAGTAGTCATCCATACGGAACCATATGGCATATGATAAACGCAAATTTTATGCCAATCTTTTTGATAAATTATTTAAACATCGATCTGTGAGAAAAGGTAGATGGGAAAGGGGGTTACGCGTAATGAGTCGCTACAGGCAGGTATTCTTATTATATTATTGCTATGTTCATAAGAATCTCATAAAAACGAGAATAAATCGAATTGGTCCTATATTAATTGTTATACCGGATACTTATAGGTGTGACTCAGATGTCGCACAGTGACATGCAACTACATGCCATCCTCGGTTTCGGATCGGTTTCCATTTAGCCCGCACTCTTTGATTTTTCTCCATATGGTTCGGCGGTTGACTCCGGTTTGCTTTGCTGTTTTCGACACATTCCCATTATTTCTCTCGAGAGCTTGAGAAAAGTATGTCTTCTCGAACCGCTTGGTAACAATTGATTTGGCCGTCCTAAACGGAATATTAACATCCGGGATTTCCCAGCACAACAGGTTGCGCAGAGTGGGTAAATATGAGGAAAACGTCACCTGGTCAATAGTTTCATCATTTGTCACGTAAAAGGCCCTTTCAAGGACGTTTTCCAGTTCGCGGACATTTCCCGGCCAATGATATTCCATCAATTGCTGCAGGGCCCGGCTTGAAAGCCCGCTGATATTTTTACCCAAGGTTTTATTTAAATCATCTATAAAGTGTTTCACCAGAAGAGGGATATCTTCAATTCGTTCTCTCAAGGGAGGAACTCGGATGAGGACGACATTAAGACGATAAAATAGATCGACTCTAAATTCTTTCCGCTTTATTTTTTCTTCGAGATCCTGGTTGGTTGCCGATATAATTCTTACATCGATGTCAATGGGGTCGTTGCCGCCAACTCTCTCAAACTTTTTTT
>JAFDCA010000111.1 GCA_019313025.1 Deltaproteobacteria bacterium | reverse complement strand
TTTTTCCTTACAGGGATAGGCTCAGGCATGGTGAGCCATTCTTCCTTCGGCTCGATGCAGCTGAGCTTCTGTTCGATGAACGCCTCAATGGCGGGAATGTAGAAGGCATCCTTCTCATCGGCAAAGCTGACAGAAGTGCCGGCAGCACCCGCCCGGCCGGTGCGCCCGATTCGGTGGACATAATCTTCCGGATCGTGGGGCAGCATGAAATTAATGACGTGATCCATACCTTCGATGTGGATGCCACGTCCGGCAACATCCGTTGCCACCAGAACTCGGATCTTTCCGGATTTAAAGGCCTCGAGGCGACGAATACGCTTATTTTGGGGTATGTCACCAGATAGCGTCGAACAGTTGATGCAGTGGAGAGTCAACATCTTTGCGAGTCCTCTCACTTCGTCGCGCCTGTTGCAGAAAATCAGAGCCCGTTTGAGATTCTGTCGCTGGATGATATTGAACAGGAGAGCAAATTTGTCGCCGGTGGTCACGATGTAGACGACCTGCTTCACCGTCTCCACCGCGACATGTTCCGGCTCGATTTCTACGGTTACAGAGTTACGGGTCCATTGGGAGGCAAGACGGATAATTTCACCGGTCAACGTCGCGCTGAAGAGCAGCGTCTGACGCTTGTCTTTTACCGGAGAGCTGTTGATAATCTTTCGCACATCGGGGATAAAACCCATGTCGAGCATCCGGTCTGCCTCGTCGATGATCAGAACCTCGATCTTTTTCAGGGTGAGGTCGCGGCGTCGCTGGAAGTCGAGCAGCCTTCCGGGCGTTGCAACGACAATATCCACCGGATCGGCGAAAAGCTGCTTTCTCTGCTTTTCATAATCCATGCCACCGAACACGGAAATGGTTTTGAGTCCCGTGTACGTTGATAAATGGCGGGCTTCCTCGGAAATTTGAAGAACCAACTCCCGGGTGGGGGCCAAAACCAGAATTCGGGGTGCACCCGGTTTTCGTTTGTCCTGGATGGGATTATTCAGCATCCGGGTGATGACGGTGATCAGGAATGCAGCCGTCTTTCCCGTTCCGGTCTGAGCCCGGCCATTGGCATCCTTGCCGGACAGGCTGCTGGGAAGGATTTTGGCTTGAATCGGTGTACAGTACTCGAAGCCAAGATCGCTGATGGCATGAAGCAGGGGATCGGGAAGATCGAAATCGTGAAACCGCATCTTGCCATCAGCTGGCGGAACTTTTAACCGTGAAACATCCCACCTCGATTTCGGTGGTGCCCCGACGGGTGCAGCCGGTATATCCCCAGTTTGTCGAATCTTCTTTCCTTTTATACGAGAGTCATGCCTATGAAGGGAAGGATCCTTTTGATTTTGTCGGTTTAATTTGTTGATTATATCTCGCAATCAAAATGGTCATCATATTTTTTAGAACAGGGCTTTTACCCTTTTCGATGAAAAAGGATAACAACTTTTTGGCAAAAATCAAGTTGTTGACTTGAAATTAGCATAGCCTGTCCGTTGCCGTGTTCCAATTATCGGAAGACGAATACGCGGAATCCCGATAGGGATGGCATCATAAAATCCTTATAAAACGATCCGTTGGGGTTTGGTTCGGGAGCCACCGCCTAACCGGTAATTCTGCAGTTCTGTTTATCATGTAATTTGTTTGCCTAATCAAAAAAAACGTTAAATGTTAAGACCGTCCAGCATTTCCCGGGTTGTTGACAGTGACAAATGATCTTTTATGACGTGTCCTGTGAGGCGTCTTTTTGCAAAGCCAATGCCTGTTGCAACTCATCATCTTTGAGCACGCCAATTTCAATCAGGATCTGTCCGAGCCTTCTCTTCATTCTATTTAAAGCCCAATTCAGGTCTTCGGATGTTATATATCCCAATTTCTGACATATCTCGCCAATCTTAACCGATTCCTTTTTCTGATGAGCCAGGGCAATGTGTAATTGTTCGGCGGTTATACGATCAGATCGAACCAAAACCTCACCGAGTCTGACCTTTTGTTCTGACAGTGCCTTATCTAATTCTTCTTCAGTTATATATCCTTTGGAAACCAAAGCTTTGCCGAGTCTGGGCATCTGCTTTCGTCCATTTTTTTGCGTATGTTCAACCATTTTTTTCTTCATGCTCCTGTATTGGTTTTGGTTCTTCTCCAATTTAGTTAGAGAAGTGGGTCCAAGGGGTCAAGGGATCACGCCTGCTTAATAGGAGATGGTTCACTTGCTTTACCCTAATTACCACAACGAATCGGAAGATGATCCATATTTTTATAAGTCCACTTCCTCATCAACGTTTTCGATATTTCCAATATAGAGACAATAAGAACATATTTTAAAAACAAAAATCAATCTTAAATGCGTCCCGAAGGTTTCTTGCTTGAGAGGCATCTTGCTTTTCCCTAAAACAATTCCGATTCCGGTACCCTGTCATGGTCTTTTTCCTGGTTCGAGCTGTGAGAAAACAGCACTATTCTTTCAGCGTAATCTTCAAGTGACCTTCGTTTATCTTGATGTCCTCCACCCCATCAGAAAAGGTCTTCCAGAAACCCTTTTCGGCACCAAATTCTTTTACCAGATCGATATTCTTTATTCCTCCCAGCCAGGCATTGGGTATGGGCACACCCATAATGGTAATCCCTTTGAGGATGACCACCGGTTTACCCTTATCGTATGTAAAAACCATCCCCGTTCTGACACGAAGAATTTTGCCTCCCAATACAGGGAAGTCTTCGTCTACAGGCACCAGAAGCTTTGCACTGACAAGATCATCAGATAAATCAATGGCCAATTTTCTTGCAAGATCCGTATTTTTTGCCAATAATGCGTTCAGTTCCCTCTCAGTGAACATTATCTCCCTTTTGATGTTTTTTTCACTGTAAGGTTCCGGCTCGAGAGTGGCATTTGAATCAAACCGGTCTTCTTTGGATGGTTTCTTGGGGATATCTTTTCTGTACAAATCAACATCAGCTCGCATGGAATCAAGCTTCTCTAATTTAGTCATCAGAACTTGCTCTTCGTGAGGGTTCAGGGTCACAGGCTTGAACTCTGATGGAGAAAAGTAGGTTTTGAATATTAAGGTTGTTATCCCTGCGGTAATTATGACGGCAACAACCATTAAACCAAAGACTTGCAAACAACCAAATCGTTTTCCAGTTATGTTTGAAGCAACGCTATTGTCGTTTCTTTCCATGTTTATACCTCCATAACAACTCCACCTTGCTTATTCCCCAATCATTGTTTTTGTTATAAGGCGTTATATGTTTTCAAGAGAGTTATCATCGAGTAGGCCTCCCCGAGACACCGTCAAATTCTAAATACCTTCTATTATTCGACTGGCTACACATGCCTTACAAGTTCCAGATCTAAAGCGAGCAGCATCGGAAAGAGACAGTACGCCTTTAATGTGTCGTTTATCATCCATGTATACAAATATCCGCTGGATATTGTTCAATAGCATTTGCTTAATGGCTTGGGAAAGAAGTTCTTCCCAAGAGCATGATGTTACCGGTGTGTTCATTATGTTTTCGGCCGGTTCATCTATGGAGACTCCGTGGACATATGCAATGACGATATCGGTTTTTGAAATAACTCCCACCGGATATATTTGTCCGTCAACGATGAGTATCGCCCCCAACCGTTGGGTCGAGATCACCTCGACAACCTGCTTGATGGAATCATTTCTTTTGCATAAAACAATTTCCGCTGTCATTACATCTTTTACTTTAAGTTGTGGCAGTTCATTATCCGCTTTTTTAGTTTTCCGCAAACTTTTGGAGCAGGTTCGACAAAAACGGTACAATAGTCCCACAATGTCCGTATAAGCCAGTGTACCCGTGACTTTATCAGAATCTGCTCCCAAGACGTAAAGACGGTGTATGCCATGATTTTGCATCATATCGATTGCATCTTCAAGCTTGTCATCCGGGTAGCAGAATTGTGGCGGGCCGGCCATAACATCTTGCAGGGTCGTATCAACGGGGAGGCCGGCATAGTACACGCCCAAGATATCGGTTTTGGAAACAACGCCACAAGGCGCACCTTCAACATCATTCACAAGAACGGCATTGTTTTTAAATTTGATCATATGCCGGATACAGACAGCTATTGAATCGTCTAAAGATAGACGGTGAACGTTTCGCCGCATGGCTTCTTTGACTTGTATGCCGGTTAGAATGCTTCGATTTTTGACAACGGGCATTTTATACCTTAACCAAAGCGATGATGTCAGCTACCACTCAATCCGATCCCTTTACTCAATGAACTTTCTTAGCAAATAGTAAAAGACATCGGATCGGTAAACGACCCCAACGATTCGAGCCTCTTCGACAATCGGTAGCCTTCGAATATGCTTTTTAATCATGATTTCGATAATAACAAAAAGGTGCGTATTAGGCTTGACGGTGATCAGGTCGGTGGTCATGATGTCTTCAACACGGATATTTTTGACACGGTTTAGAAGCGAATCGAATAACGGTCCCGGATCAAGGTCCTCCATCTCACCCCAGATTTTGACGTGCTTGGGTTGGATAAACAGCAACACATCATACATCGATAGCATGCCCACCAGATGATCATTGTCATCTGTAACCATCATCCCGAATATCTTTTTACCTTCTTTATCGCTCGCCACCTTAAACAATCTGACGGCTTCAGCGATCGTATTTTTAGGATGTAAACAATGAAAGTTGATATCCATCACTTCACTTGCTATCATTGCATCCCTCCTATGGTTTGATCTATTCTTGCTTTCCACGATCCTTGAAAGCGGGTTCAAGCACAGCTTTATCCGATTAGAACCACTTGGGAGAAACTCCATCCGGATTTCATAACCACAGTTACAATACCACGCCTTGCTGTTAAGTTTGCGCATTCCTGCCGTTGTTGATACGGTCTACAGTCTTGGTTTTTTTCGTCTTTCTTTGTAAACAAGTTCTAACTTTTCAATGATGGCATCCGTCACAAATTCCTGAACCGTCATGTCTCTTTCATTACAATGGGCCTGTAATCTTTCTATCAATTCTTCAGGCAGCAGGATGTTTAGTGGCAAAGTTTGTATTTTTTCAGGCTTCGGTTTCTTTTTCATGAGGTTCCTTCCTTCTCCTTAAAATGATAAAAGGCAACGCAAATGGGCCGAAAAAAAATCCCATTATAAACCAGAACTGTTTATTATAACCTTTCCTGCCCGCCAGATAATAAAGCAGAATACCGAAAAGTATTGATATCAGTATTATGGCTATCAAGCTCATTGTATTACCTTTTTGATTTCAACCCATAGACACGCATTATGTTTTCAGAAAAAATTCCAGATCTTCTCTGTATAGTTTTGTTTCAATGTAATATGAACCGATGATGCGGTCTTTGACCCATACGACCTTGACTTGTTTTTGGAGTTCTGATTTCTTTGAGTCATCTAATTTAAATTTCACTTTCACGATATCATCTTTCAAAATGTGGTGTGGATTCAGACATTCAAACCGGATTCCAATCATTGAAAGATCTCTAATCATGATGTCTCCTTTTTCTCCTGTTCCCGGGTGAATGTATTTACCGGGAAGTTCAACATCCTTGCGGTATTTCTTTCTAAATTCTATTGTAAACTCATAAGGTTCACCACATCTACATCTGTCCTTCAGCTTTTTTTGAGTATCCTTGAATTTAGTTACGTTTATGTTTTGCTCAGACCCGCATTTGGAGCAGATTATCAACACTTGATTGGTATCGTCCGGATAAATAGTATACATGAACTTATTTTCCTTTTTAGCTGTTTCAACACGTTGCGTCGATTTTCCTTAGGTAAAACTTTATTAAAAGATGGTATAATACCTCGATATCAGCTTCATTACAGAGTACCAGATATCTCAATATCATTTTTTTTAATCCAAGTAAATGCTGCGCGTGTCCCCACTTTTCAAGCGGACCATGGAACAAAAGACACCGGCCACGCAAAGAAAACAGAAGATCATCATGCAAAGCTGCATACTGGCAAGAAAAGAAGACTGTGTTTTGGCACTCACCGGGTAGTCCCCCATGATATGTTTGAACACCAGGGTGATGATGGTCATGCTGCATAGCATCCCCATGGTTCTCATGGTGGCCAGAAAACTGGACGCGATACCATAGCTTTTAGGAGGGACACTCCCCATCACCGTGGTGGTATTGGGTGATGAAAAAAGACTGAATCCTATGCCCATCAAAGCCAACATTCCCATAATCACGGGCATGGGTGTTCCGGCATGAAATCGAGAAGCCAGACCCAGACTCAGGGTACATACGGCCATGCCAAAAGTGGCCAGACCCGCAGGCGAAACCCGGTCTGCCAGCCTCCCAAACAACGGAGAAAGCACAGACTGAAAGACGGGTTGGATAATCAGAATCCATCCCGCCCGTTGGGGAGAATATCCCCTGACCACTTGCAAATACAAACTGAAGAAAAAACCGATGCCAAAAGACGCGGCGTAATTGATCAGGGTGGCCAGGTTACTGAAGGCAAAAACCCGGTTACGAATGACCAGTCTCACATCCAGAATCGGAGATGAACACCGGTATTCAAAGGCGAGAAAGATCAGAAATCCTAAGGCGCCCGATGCCACGAACACTATGTAAATACCCCCCTTTTCCTTGTTGACGGTGCCGCAAATCAGACAGAATAAAGAGATCATGTAAAGAAGGGTTCCCACAAAATCAAATCGCTCACCCCTTGCCTCAGCCCATTCGCCCTTGAGTTTCAATACAGTGAGACTAAGACAGAAAAGCTCCACCAGAACCCCCAGATAAAAGATCCAGCGCCATCCCAGATGGGTAACCATAAATCCGGAAAGAACCGGACCCAGAGACAGACCCAGGTAGACGCAACCCACGATAACCCCCATGGCCTGCCCCCGTTTTCCCGGTGGAAAGACCGAGGAAAGGATGGCCACACTGGTTCCGGAGATCATGGCCCCGCCACATCCTTGAAAAAACCGGAATACAATAAAACTTTCGATGGTAAAGGCGAGGGATATCAAGACGGTTCCCGCGGTGAACACGACAATTCCGATGGTAAAGATTCTTTTCCTTCCGTAAATATCACCCAGCCGCCCGGCTGGAATCAAAAAAAGAGAAAAGGCGAAAATATAGACGGTTTCCACCAGTCCAAGCTGAACCGCACTGGCTGAAAACTCCCTGCCAATGGCAGGAAGGGCCACGCCCACAGCAGACAGCATGAAGGGCGTCAGGAACTGAACGGCACTGACCACAAACAGGGTCGCAGCACCTGAGACGGCAACATCGGGCTGGTTTCTTGAAGCAATGTTATGCGGGTTTGAGTCTGATTGTTCGTTTATCTTTACCACGTCGTTACGAACCCCATCGGCTCTTCACGAGATGTGGGGTATTTAAGATTGGTGATTCCAAAATCCATATCAACAACGCGTAGCTTGCAACTCTTTTGCTTGCCTGCAGGTGCTCTCTTTTTTTTCTCTTTCGAACTGATCTCGTCACGTCTGACCTCTCAATGTTTCTGTGTTTTGATAAAATCGTGTAACGATATTATTTTTGATGCACGGTTTCAAGCATTTTAGAAATTTCAGTTAAGACTTAGAGTGTCCCTTGTTTTTTCCCCTGTATTTTACAAAATTGTATTATACATAACTGTGTAATGAACAACAGCAAAATACTTTATGAGGTTTCTGAAAGGTAGCCAAGCAAGACCGATTCTTGCAGTCTTTGTGGATTCGGAGATGGGAAAACACTTTGGCGAATAAATCAAGAACGACTTACTTTCCTGCTTGATCATTCCTTTTGTTGTTCGGTATTGTGAAAGCCAAAGGGATGGGTTGAATTGCAAGAAACATCTTTAAGTGCCTGATTCAAGTTTTGGCCCCCCAACCCGTTGCTTTTATGGCAAAATATTAACATTTCGAATAATTTAGAGAAAAACCCTTTCTTGACAATACGACCGATATCCGTTATTTGAAGTCAATAAACACCTTTAAAGTCAAACGGAACCATTATGAACACCCAGGATGAAAATAACTCCCAAGAAACAGAAGCCTTGTGTCCGGAATGCGGTCATGCCTTTAAAACATACATAGATCGCATCTTAAAAGAGGATAAAGATACGGGAAATAAGAAGATAGACTGTCCCGTTTGTGGATGCGGCGAATGCCATATCGGAAAATAAGATCTATTACGTTTTTAAATCCCAGCAAATACGGCGCTTTCCCCCAACCCTGAACCGTGAAACGTACACCTTTGAACCTGTAATCGTAACCCTGTATTATATACGTCTTTCTTGTCAAGTCGTCTGGAGTGGAAATGGATTGGCTTCATTACTCGAAATGCGAACGCGCCCGGTCAAACGCTGTGTTCAGTTCGTCCATTGCCGAATCCATTCCGGATTTTATGTCCTCCCAGGCTTCGCCGCTTGCCGAATTGAGTTCATTTAATTTTTCTGCGGCCGCCTGCTTCTTATTGCGCAACTCTTCCATATTCTGTTTAAGTTGTACTTTGCTTTCCTCTTTCAGGGCAGTTGTTCTGGATCGTGCTTTGGCCAGCAGCTCTTGTGTTTCTTGATCATATTCTTTCATCTTGGCCTTTATCTGCTCTAAATATTCTTCTTTTTGCTGCTGGGCGTAGGTTTTGGCCGTTTCCATTGCTTCTTTTACTTCTTTTTTTACATCCATTGAAGTCACTTTTGTTTCAGACCTTTTGGCCTCCTTCTGATCACCGCATGCAACCAGAAAAGCCAAGCCGAGAAATGCCGCCAACATAATGAATAGAGAGATTCGTATCATTTTGCATCATCTCTTTATTATATTCAAAGTTATTGAATTAATATCTATTATTGACAGTAAAGAATCCTGGCCCAAAGGACCAGACTTTGGTTTGCCCCTGAAAGGGGCTGTTTTAAGCCTTACAAATTAAAAGTGTCTAAAGTGATCTAATCCGCCAAAATACGAAGGCGGTCAAGCGGGCCTATTTATCCCGTATTAAACGGGTAATTATGGTGTCACTTCTCTCCATCCAAGATGTAGGTTCGATGCACTGTGGCGGATTGGTTCACTTCAAATTTTAGTTTGCCGATGTTAAGAAGGATTTTACAACGCGAACACCTTCAACACTTTTTGTGTGTGCAATGGCCTTATTTATTTCCTTTTTTGATCCAACCAAACCATACAGAACCACATGACATTGAATCGACTTTATATCAATATTCGTTGACCATATATCTTTGTCTCCAACAAGCTTGGCTTTTACTTTTCCTACTATTTCCAGGTTTTCATCGGTTCCACAAGGATCACCTTTCTTCTTAGGAAGCAGATAGGTCGTTACATTTTTAACACCTTCGACGCTCTTGGAAATTTTAATTGCACGATTTTTTTGATCTGCTGTATCATATTCTCCAACAAGATATACGTGCCCACGATAACATCCCGTAGAAATATCAAGAGATTTAATTTTATCATCATCATAAAATTTCTTTACTATGGCACCCTTAATTGTTGTATCACTGTCAATGGTGTTCATGTCACGTTCGTCCACTGCTGTGGAATAAATTGTTCCACATCCGTTAACAGCAGCCAATAAGAAGATAAAAAATGAAATAATAATAATCTTTTTCATTTGCCCTCCTGTTGATGTTTGCCCTTAATTTAACGATAATAAATATAAAAAATCGTAAAACCACAAACCCTGAACCCCCTAATTTTGCGTGTCGAAGCGAAAGCTGATTTAACCCCGCCTCACTTGCAAATTTCCTAACCACAGTTACAATATCCCAACTTGCTGTAAATGTTGATCATTTCTTCCTAAACTTTGGAGCTATCAAGCATTTTTACCCGTGGACCACCTTTTCTCCAGACCCAACAGGTATCAATGAGATAGTGATCCATCATTTCAGAAGGCATATCACCAGCGCTTGGCTTTTTGGCATTATACGTCCAGTAACCCTGCATGACCGTCGGCACGATTGCAAAGATGAGGGTGGTCAGATGTAAACATCGTTTGCTTTCACGAAGTATCTTCTTCACTTTGGATGTAAACCCCGGTTCTATTTTTAAACCTTTGATAAGATCAAGGCTGTCAGATGTTTCGGTGCACCAATCGTAAGGTATGGTTGGCATTTTTACATTGATATCCCTAATAACAAGTGATGGACACGCTATGAGCAAATGTATCATCATGTGATGTGGCGAGTGAGGTTCTTTTTCTCTTCTTGAAACATAGATGGGTATCAAGAGATCATCTTTCAGAATACCTTCAACAACAACGTGTTTTTCATCATATTCGTAAGTGGAGATCTCTATCTTCCTTGTATGGATCTTTCTATCTCTGCACGGATCAACTAAATTCATCATTCCTCCAATCCATTAAGGTGTTTCGCCGCATGGTTGTAGTTTTGATTACAAATCAATCAACTTTCTCAACATATTCCAAAATAGTTTTAAACAAAAAAGCACGATGACGAATCTTTTCATATACCTCTGGTTTTGTTAGCAGCCTCTTTTCTCTTAAACGTTTGTTTTTAGGCTTAAAATGATCCTTCAGGCCTTATCTATTAGAAGGGGTTTCAAAACTTTCAAGTGGATGTGGCCCGACTCTCATGCTCCTCAAAAGCCCGTGTTTTTTTGCCACCATTTAAATTAATTTGGGCCGCGCACTGCAAAAGCTCGAAATTCTTTAGAATATTCAATGCCATAGGCGGTCTTTCGGCCGTTGGCATATTCAAAGCACCAACTGGACGGCTTGTTCCTTCGTTCCCCTGACCATACATACCCGAACCGTCCGGCTGTTTTTAAGTACGGCGACAGGTTGCGCTCACCGGCGCCTTTTTTGTATAAGGTTTTCAGTTCATCGACGGTGGTCAGCCGCCAGCCGCCACCGTCAACCTTAAGGTCGCTTACCCACAATCGGGCCTACTCCCAGCTGGTATCTTTATCAGGCCCGGAAATCCACTCCAAGCCCGTTTTGGAATCCTTTACAATACCGGCTTCAGAAAGGTGAAATCGATTGACGAATTGCCAGTAGGTGATTCGGGAACGAGTATCAAAACGCATTTGATCGTCACGGCGGGTAGATGGATCCTTCTCGGAAATCGTTTTAAAGAAATCTTCCCAGGCATCTATTTTCTGTTTGGACGTCAGGTTGTTTAGTTGGTCCATTTGAAGCATTTTAAGGTACGCCGCTTCTTTTTCAGGATGCCAGGGCTTCGGTTTTTCTTTGGCGCGACGCCGTCTTTCTTTATATTCCTCTATCTCACGGAAAAACGCTTTATAGTCATTTTCATTGAAAGAGATATTGGTGATTTCTTCGGTCTGAATTTTCTTTTGGTTGAGATTATTCGCTTTCACGCGCATAGGAATAAAGTTTTTGTGAGAAATCCACAGCCTTATTTTGATCTCCGATCCCCATACCGGGCGAGGTTGTGTATACTCTAAAATTGTCGTGGAATTACCATCAAGTGTCTCCTGACCCACCAGTTTGGTATCCTCAGCGGCCTGGGCCTGCTTTAAAAACCGAAGAACCGTATTTATCGAAAGTCCCGGCGATTCCAACCAATCATC
>JAFDCA010000110.1 GCA_019313025.1 Deltaproteobacteria bacterium | reverse complement strand
CAAAAGCGCGTAAAAGAGAACATGTCCATGGCTTTTTAGAATATCGTTCAGTAGTTTGATTTTATGTTTTAATTTGAAATACTTCGAAGATGTTCTCTTTAACGCGCTCTAATTTGCTCAGGCAGCTTCCCGACCTCAACGAAATCATCCGGCGGCTTACGGTAAATCGTGACCGTTATTCATTCAATCGGAACATATTTTTGGCAACTGATATAAATCATTCTCAGTTCCCGATACTTGATGTGCGTTAAGTATACTAGTATAAGCCATGGTCGCCTATCGTTCGAACCCGGTTCGTGCTTTAACCCCACGGTTATAATAATGTTTGATTTCTTTTACATCACTGACCAGATCGGCTATTTCTATAAAAGCTTCAGGAGCGTAACGGCCGGTCAAAATGAGTTCTACATTTCTCGGTCGCTCATTAAGGAGTTCGAGCACTTCTTCAGTGGTAATTAATTCAAACCAGACCGCTACGTTAATTTCATCGAGAATGATGATGTCGTATTGGTGGGAATGCATCGCTTTACGTGCTTGTTTAAGGCCTTGTTGAGCCTGGTCGATATGTTTTTGCGTTACTTCTTCTCGATGAACACACTCTATATCGCCATACTGTTCGATGGTGATATGGGGATGATTCAGTAATGCCGTCAATTCACCATAGTGTTGGCCCTTCATGAACTGACCGATATAGGTTTTCATACCATATCCGGACGCTCGGATAGCCAAACCAATGGCTGCGGTTGTTTTACCTTTTCCATTGCCGGTGTAAATTTGAATACATCCTTTATGGTGTGTTAGTTTTTCCATTTTTAAAAAATTATTTATATTTGTTTTAGCAACTGATTGGCTGCCGTCAATGTCGGATCCCATGTAGGACCAAATGGTGGGGCATACGCCAGATCGGTTTGACAGTAATCTTTAACGGTCATTTGGTTGTGAAGTGCCACCGCAACGGCATTGATCCGATGGGCGACACCTTCCTTCCCCACCATCTGGATGCCTAAAATACGTCCGGTTTTTGTGTCACCCACCATATGAATATGAATGTTTGAAGCACCGGGATGAGCATGGGCCCTTGACCGGGTTTTGATCGTTACTGTTACGGGGTCGAAACCAAAATCTTTGGCTTCATCCATGGTCAGTCCGGTTCGTGCCACTTCCAGATCGAATACTTTAAAAACTGCTGTACCGGCGATGCCTGGAAGCGCTATCAACTTTCCGCAAACATTATCTGCAACCGCCCAACCGGCTCGATTGGCCCTTAAAGCCAAAGGTATCCATGTTTTTTCGCCCGTGACCACGTGATATGCATCGGCACAGTCACCGGCAGCATAGATGTCTTCATTCGAAGTTTGAAGCATTTTATTCACGGCAATGGCATTCTTTACGCCGAGATCAAGACTTGCCTGTGTGGCCAATTCACTATTCGGTTTTATTCCAACGGCGACCAGCACCATATCGGCTTCGAGCTTAAGATCAGAACATATGACTTTTAACCGTTTATTTTCAATATTGATTTTTTCAATGGTGTGCCCCAGGTATAAATTTACTTGATGGGTTTCCACTTCATTTTTGACAACATCTGCCAGTTCTTTTTCCATCCAAGGCATAAATACCGGTCGGGGTTTGATCATATCGACGTCTATGGATCGTGCCCTCAGAGCTTCGCACATTTCAAGGGCGATATAACCCATACCAATGATAACGACTTTTTTGACCTGATTGGATTGGATATATGCTTTTAGTTTTCTACCGTCATCCAGACTTTTTAGAGCCATTACACCCGAAAGATCAAAACCCTCCAGATTCGGGATGATGGGAGATGCTCCGGTTGCGATCAGCAATTTATCATAGGAAACGTCAAAGGTTTTACCCTGAAAAGATGTCCCTGAAACAACCCTGCCTGCCGGATCAATGGATTCAACACAATGGCCGGTCAACAGATTGATGTCTTGTTTCTCTCTGAATACATGGGCCTGTCGGACCACAAGGTCCTCGATCTCCCTTTCCGGATCCGCAATATTATAGGGCATGCCGCAAGCGCTGTAAGAAACATCCATGGTCTTTTCCAGCACCGTTACGTCAATATCCGGATTATTTCTCTTTGCTCTGCTGGCAGCACTCATCCCGGCAGCGTCACCACCGATGACTACAAATTTCATAACATCCTCTTAAATGGAAGGAGTTGATCACATGATTGTTTCGAATTGACAATGATGATTACGTTCATAATAATCATCCAGATAACAATTGTCCAACACTCTCATCAACCATTTATTTTATCACCATTGACCTTCAACATTTGCCTTGTCTGCAAGTGTCAGCTTTCCCTCATTAAATGCCTTTACGGCATCTTCAACGGTGCCTTTAACATCGTTGGCCACCCGAATTTTTGCAGCTTCCAGGGTCATAAACGCTTTCGGTCCGCAATAGCCGGTCAAAAGAACCTCTGCACCTTTATCATTCACCATGGAAGCGGCCTGAATACCGGCGCCTTTTAGTGCAGCTACATTTTCTTTATTGTCCAGCACCTCGAAATCAAGGGTTTCCGAGTCGACAATAAGGATGTAGGCGGCTCGCCCGAAACGGGGATCGACCTGTGAGTTAAGGTCGGTTCCCTGAGATGTAACAGCTATTTTCATAATTGCACGTCCTCTTGTTTTTTCTGTTATAAGAATCGGCGAAAATTAACTGAGATAAATTAATACCCTGTTACATTCCACCCTGTCCGCCGCCACATACCTGATCATCTGAAATTATCGACAGCTTGCCTGCGATAAGGTCTTCCACTACCGGTCGTATATCAGGACGCGTGGCGTCATGATATACATCGATCCCCACCTGTCTGAATCCCATCAAAGGACGCATACCGATACCGCCGACTATTAGGGCGTTGACATTATGCTGATCAAGTAGGTTGACAGGGACCATACATCCTCCCTGAACATGTTCATTGTTTTGTATTGTTGAGACCTCTTTAATTTTTCCTTCCTCCACATCTACAATAGTAAATACATCGCAATGACCAAAATGCCCAGACCGTTGACCATCGAGTCCGCCTTTATCCACAGACGGAATAGCAATTCTTCCATTTTTCATTCCAAATATCCTCCTTGTCCATAATTTTAAATTGTTTTTTCGCTTTTAAAATACCAGTTGGCTTCTAATATTTCGCCAAATTTCGCGAATGCTGTTTCGAATTTTTGAGTTCCCCACATATTCCATGACGGTTTGTCTCTGTACCATTGATTTCGTAAAAACAGGATCAAACGGGACCCGTCCCACGATCGTCATGTTGTTTTTTTTCGCCAATTTTTCGATAGCCTCTGTTTGATCCAAATTCAGATCAAATTTGTTGACACATACCATCCCCGGGACTTTAAAATGAGCTGCCAGTTGTGCCACCCGCTCAATATCATGTAATCCGGAAACCGTCGGCTCGGCAACGACAAGTACGGCTGAAGCACCTCCTACTGAAGCGATCACCGGGCATCCCACACCTGGCGGTCCGTCTGTGATCAGCAGGTCCAATTTATTTTTTTCGGCGAGTTTTTTTGCCTGCTGCCGGACAAGGGTCACCAGTTTACCCGAGTTTTCTTCGGCAATACCCAATCTGGCATGGATCATAGGGCCGAAACGTGTATGTGAGATAAACCACTCCCCACAAGTTTTTATAGGGAAGTCGATAGCTTCTTCCGGACAAAAATCAACACAGACTCCGCAACCCTCACATTCAATGGGGTCAACCTTAAATGCTTCGCTAATGGCATTCCATCTGCACAGATCCCTGCACAAACCGCACTCGATGCATCGGTCCGTATCAATAACAGCCGTTCCCCCTCCTTGAAAATCGTGCCTTTCTTTTATGTCAGGGTTCATGAGCAAATGAAGATCGGCAGCATCTACATCCGCATCACAAAGAACTTTATTTTCAGCCAATGATGCAAAGGCGGCCATTAGACTGGTCTTGCCGGTGCCGCCTTTACCGCTTATCACCACCAACTCTTTCACAGAATTTTTCTCCCTTATCCGACTATTTCTTGAATGCGTAAGTATAATTTTCTGAATCGTTCTTTCCACTCCGGCATTTCCTCAACAATAAGTTTTCCCTTTGAATATACCTCTGCGACTCGCCGGTCAAAGGGAATTTCCATTAAAATGGGCAGATTTTCCATCTTGGCATATGTTCGAACCCCATCGTCACCGATATCCGATCGATTAATGATCAGACCCCTTGGAATTTCGAGAAGTTTTACTGCTTCGACAGCCAGTTTAAGGTCATGCAGTCCAAAAGGCGTCGGTTCGGTAACCATTAAGACAAAATCGGCTCCCTTCATAGCGGCAATGACGGGGCATGAAGTACCGGGAGGTGCATCGATGATGGTGAGCCGATCGTATCGGGTATGAGATCGAACTTCTCTAATGAGAGGCGGCGACATGGCTTCACCGACTCTCAACCGTCCGTGTGCAAAAGCAAGGCTATTCCTGTGACCGATTTCAATCACACCCAATTCACGACCGGTTTCGGTGATGGCGTTTTCCGGGCAAACTTCTACACAGCCACCGCAACTATGACAAAGTTCAGGGAATGTAAGAACGGTTTTCTTAATCACAGCAATTGCCTTGAAACGACATATTTCTGCACATTTTTTGCAGAAATTGCATTTTTCTTCGTCAATTTGTGGGATCGGCGCATACACTTTTTTGTTTAGATCAATGACGGGATTGATGAAGAGATGCGCATTGGGCTCTTCGACATCGCAGTCCAAAAGTTGTACATTCGACCCTATAGAGACGGCCAGGTTGGTGGCCACCGTCGTCTTTCCCGTACCGCCTTTTCCGCTGGCAATACTGATAATCATAACATGATTTTCCTATAATTTATGAACGAATGATAAAAAAATAAGGCGACAAGTACCTTTGTAAAGATTTTGTGGTTTATAACAAAATGATAAAATCAAAGATTAAAATTATCTCCGCTTGCCATATAATCTTTTCCACGGCTTATGTTTGAACTCCTGAAAATTAACCAACGCGAGATAGAACGCACCCACCGCCAATTCAGCGCAATGCATGTGTTCCTCAGGCAATGTTTCCAGAAAATCAATGACTTTTTCCGGTGTAATCTCCCAGGCTTCTGTTAGGGTTTTTCCTTCGGCTAAAAAGGCAACGGTATTAGCACAGGCATGGGTGTTTATGCAGCCATCCGTCATAAATGAGACCCAATGGATCCAATTTTTCCGAACCATTAAAAACATCTCCACGGTGTCGCCGCATACACCGGTTCTTTTGCCATATCCATGAGGATCTTCTATTGTCCGGCGTTTATCTATTCGAGTCGCCATCTCAATGTAATTTGCGGATGGTTCTCGATCAAGGTTAGATTCCTGTTGATATGTTTTCATTATTTGTTATCTTTATTTTAGCTTCTTTTGCAGTGTGATCATATTTCAAATATCCCATACATCTCGTTTAATGATCACAAATATTGGCGCCCGTTACCAGGGTGCCGGAAAGATACTGGTTTATCAGGGATTCCGGGGAATCCATTGGGGCGCCGATAATCACATCAATTCCTTTTTCCTCCAGAAGCTGTTGAGCCCTTTTTCCCATTGCAGCCGCGATGACGATGTCAGCTCCCCGTTCATTAAGCCATTGCGGGAACACTCCCGGTTCATGGACCGGTGGAATAAGCAATTCTGTTTTTGCTATTTTCCGTTTTGAATTTCAAAAAATGCGAATTGTTTGCAGTGACCAAAATGGGATGAGAGTTTTCCATTGGATACCGGCAGTATGAGTAATTTTGAGTCTTCAGAGCGCTTTTCGCTCATCGGAATTTTAATTATCGGTTCAGGAACCGTCCTTGTATCGATGGATGTAATTTTAAGAATGTCATCCACTAGTTTATTGAATTTCTGTGTGATTAAAAGCTTGCTATTGTCCAGAAGACTCATATTCCCTATGTCACCCAAGGATACCACCTCCGGCTCAAAAGGGAGTGACCCTAAAAGTCTCAATCCTTCCTTTTTTGCGGTGAGCATCCCCCCATGAGTTTTGAATATTTCTATGATTTTTCCGCAATGAGGGCATTGGAGTCCGTTCATATTCTCCACAAGACCTAAGATTTCCATTTTGACCTGGCGACAAAAATTAATGGATTTTCTAACATCAGCCAATGAAATTTCCTGGGGGGTTGTCACAATTACGGCTTTTGCATCAGGCATGGTTTGTGCGACGGTCAGGGGCTCGTCGCCGGTTCCTGGCGGAGAGTCGATGATCATGTAATCAAGATCCGGCCATTCGACATCTGCAATAAACTGTCTGATAACGCCGATCTTAAGGGGTCCTCTCCAGATCGTTGCCGCATCCTTATTTTCTCCCAAAAGCGGTTCAATGGAAATTACATCCATATTTGGAATGTACTTGACGGGTCGAACTTTTCCATCTATGACGCCTCGTCTGATATTTCCTTTAAGACCCAGTATATGAGGGATACTGGGTCCGTGAAGATCCACATCCATGAGACCCACGCTATACCCTTTTTTAGCCAGGGCCACCGACAAATATGCTGCAATGCTGCTTTTCCCAACGCCACCCTTGCCGCTCATCACCAGAATTTTATTCTTGATGTGGCCCAGCCGTTCTTTTATTTCCATATCCTGCTGGAGTCGATCCTGTCGATTCATATGTCCTTTTGCCATGAATCATTATCCTCCGATTTTACTATATATCCAGATTCTTTCCACAGCAACTGCCAGGTCTAACACAGCTCACCTCACCAGGAGATGATCCGCAGCATGCAGTGTCTCCCAGACCAGGTATATTGTTTTTAAGAGGACCGGACATAGATGAATGGGCTGAAATCAGTTTTTTCAATTGATGACTCTTACAGAAACGGCATTGTGGCGAAACATCCAAACCGAAAACAAGGATTTCGCTGGTTTTCCCGCAGTCCAGACAAAGGTATTCAAATATCGGCATGGGCATACTCCTTATTTGATGAGACACAAAACATGTTTTTTGTTTACAAAAAGCTCTAAGGGGGCTGTTTCCAACGAATTCGAGCCCCCGTTTATTATACTGATGCTAGAGCGATTTATTCGGAAGACTTTTCCAGTTCAGCAATTCTCCGGTTAATCGTATCGAGACTGTTTTTTACGGCATTCGCCTCTGCCTTCAGCATATTCAGTTCCTCTTCAGGGGTTTGTGCATAGGCTGGATAATATGAAGGCTGATTCCAGAATCTCCGGCCAAATGCACGACCCATTCCCCTGCCGAAACCGCCCCTGAATCCCCGGCCAAATCCCAAGCCTCTATCGAAACCGAACATCCCGTCAAATCGAGAGTCGTATCCGGCGTATGCGGGGTTACAAAGACCTCTTCGTCCGCCGGTCATGGGGCCTGCTCCCATTGGACCGCTTCGATCAAATCCTGGCATGATATTCACCTCCTTTAATATAATATGTTTTTAACATTTTATTATAGTTTTATTAAGCGGTTATCTTTCAATCATGTACATTGTTGATATGGTTATTCTCAAGAACCACCTTTGCCCTGGCTTTGTCCGGCGCCTCTGCCTTGTCCTTTGCCCTGACTTTGTCCGGCACCTCTGCCTTGTCCTTTACCTGATTTGCGACCTGAATTTCTGCCGGATCCT